>PXAA01000122.1 GCA_003567205.1 Bacteroidales bacterium | reverse complement strand
TGTTGTTGTCGTAATCAGATGCGATTTTATAAAAATCGTATGCATCGGTAAAAGGATTAAACAAGTAGCGGTTATCGCTGTAGATATTGTGGCTGCTAAATTCCAGCCCTGCGGCTATGCTGAAGTTGGTGCGCCCGACAGGCATATCCTGCAGGCTGCTGATGGTGATGCCACGCTGAATTGTTTTCAGGTCAATATTGTCAGGTACATCCTGCCACATATCGGTAAAAACAGTTACAATGAAACGGTCGGCGGGATACATTTGTGGTGGTTCAAAGGCCTTCAGTGGTTTGCCCGCACAAAGCAGGACAATAAGAAAGTAGGTGGCACAGCGTTTCATCATTTGGATGTTTGGTGTTCAATTACAGCATAAAGTTAAGAAAAATCCATATACTTCTCAAAAGAAGCCCAGTAAGGCATAGAAACCTTGAAATTTTTACCGGTCCGGAGTACGTCATGATATTGCTTTATTTTTTCTGCACTTCCATGTTTCATGTGGGCGTCCAGGGCCGATTGCATCTCCGGGCTGAATTGCCGGCGGATCAATCTTGTCAAAATAAAGGAAGGGAGATAGAATCTATTGAAAGGGAACAAGGAAACCCTTTCGATGTTCCGTTTACGGCAAACCTTTAACCCCTCCTTCAGTGCCATAAGATATTGTTTAACAAGGGCACTGTTGGCAGCAAACAACCTGGTGGTACCTGCCTTGCTGATAAGTCCCGGTAAAATAGCAGATACCAGGTAGCGGGTTGGCAACCAGTCTTTCATTCTCCTGCAAATATCAGGTTGCAGCCCGGATGCCTTAAAAATTTCAACGGTTTTTTGCAGCCTTTCTGTTTTTTTGCCTTCCGGCTCACCCAGCATGGTGCAGGCGTTATTAAACAAAAAACAGTTGATGCCATTGTCCGTTTGCCCCCCGGCCACCATATCGGGAAACCCCAGAAAGTACCTGTTCCTGGGCAGGTATTTGTTGATAAAGCCCGGATGGCTCCAGATATTTCCCATAAACAGTATGTGGGCATTGCCTGAATGTTTTGCGATATAAGGCATGGCATCATGCCACTGACTGCTCCGCACAGTTACAATGATCAGGTCAAAAGCCTGTGAGGGCATAAGTTTGTCGATCACTTTGGGCCGGAAAACGGTCTGTCCTTCGTCTTTCTTCGGGCCGCGCAAGTCGGTATAGTTTATGGAAACTCCCGAATGGCTGTAACGGACCATCCGCAGCGGACGCACAAGCAATGACACATCATGGCCTGCCTCCTGCAGTTGCCATGCGTAGGTAATTCCAATCACACCAGCCCCAAATATCAGTATCTTCATATCAGGATATTTACCAAACCCCAATGTTATTGTCAAAAATAACAACACTTTACGCATATTTCACATTATTTTTATACATTGGCTTGAATTTTTTACCAAAGGGGCCAATTTTGTTAAAATGAGGGATGAAAAAAACAAGCATTTCCTGGATACGCCCATAGAATACCTCAAAGGGGTAGGGCCCAAGCGTGCCGAATTACTCCGGGCTGAATTGGATATCGGCTGCTTTGGGGATCTTTTGATGTTTTATCCCTTCCGGTATATTGACCGCAGCCGTTTTTACACCATCCGCGAGGTGCAAAACGACATGCCCTACGTACAGATCAGGGGGCGGATTTCAGATGTATGCCTGCACGGGAAATACCGAACCACCCGTATGACTGCCACTCTTTCAGACCATACAGGGAAAATGGAACTGGTGTGGTTTCGTGGTTTCAAATGGCTAAAAGATCAGTTTAAACCAGGTGTCGAATACATTGTGTTCGGTAAGCCTGTATTTTTTGGGAATCGTTATAACATTGCCCATCCTGAGGTGGAAGCTGTTTCACAGGAGGTAATCAGTCAAAGCGCGGGATTGCAGCCGGTGTATAATTCAACCGAAAAACTCAAGTCTAAAGGGCTCGACAGCAGGGGCATCGCAAAATTGCTGCGGACTTTGTTTCCCCGGGCAAAGGGTCATATCCATGAAACCCTGCCTGCCCATATACTGGAACCACTGAAATTATTGCCCCGTGAAGAAACCATGCTGCATGTCCACTTCCCGGCCGATGCCATGATGATGAAGAAGGCCCGGGCACGCCTGAAGTTTGAAGAGTTGTTTTACCTACAATTGAATTTGTTGCGCCACAGGTTATTACGTATTGAAAAAACCAGCGGGCACATATTTCCTGCTATTGGTGATCTGTTCAATGGTTTTTATCATGACCGCCTGTCATTTGAACTGACGGCTGCCCAGAAACGTGTTTTGAAAGAGATACGCAACGATACCTTGTCGGGGAAGCAGATGAACAGGTTACTACAGGGCGATGTGGGCAGTGGGAAAACAGTGGTTGCGGTGATGAGCATGCTCATGGCCATTGATAATGGATTTCAGGCTTCCCTGATGGCCCCCACCGAAATCCTTGCTTTCCAGCACTTTGAATCGGTGAGCAATATGTTGAACGGCCTGGGAATTTCAGTGGGCTTGCTTACCGGGTCCACCAGGCCCGCAGAACGCCGGAAAATGCTGGAAGACCTGGAAGAAGGGCATTTGCACATTCTCATCGGTACCCACGCGTTGATAGAGGATGTGGTGCAGTTTAACAGGCTGGGGATGGTGGTCATTGATGAGCAACATCGTTTCGGAGTGGCCCAGCGGGCCAGGCTCTGGTCAAAAAGTACCGTGCCGCCGCATGTCCTGGTAATGACCGCCACACCTATCCCACGGACTTTGGCCATGACACTTTACGGCGATCTGGACGTGTCGGTAATTGATGAGTTGCCTCCAGGCAGGAAACCCATTAAAACTTTTCATCAATTTGACAGGCACCGCCTGAAGGTCTTTGGTTTTATGCGCAAGCAAATTAAGGAAGGGCGGCAGATTTACGTGGTGTATCCCTTGATCCAGGAATCTGAAAAACTTGACTTGAAAGATCTTACAGATGGATACGAAAGCATTTGCCGGGAGTTCCCCCTGCCGGAATATGCGGTAAGTATCGTGCATGGAAAGATGAAGCCGGCGGATAAAGACTTTGAAATGCAGCGCTTTGTAAAAGGACAGACACAGATCATGGTGGCTACCACCGTGATAGAAGTTGGGATTGACGTGCCCAATGCAAGCGTGATGGTTATTGAGAGTGCCGAGCGTTTTGGTTTGTCGCAGCTCCATCAGTTGCGTGGCCGCGTGGGACGAGGTGCCGATCAGTCGTATTGTATCCTGATGTCGAAAGATGACCTGAGTGCGGATGCACGTAAACGCATGGAGGTGATGGCGTCGACCAACGACGGATTCCGGATTGCAGAAACTGACCTTCAGCTCAGGGGCCCGGGCGATATTCAGGGGACACAACAAAGCGGCATCCTGGATCTGAAGATTGCAGACCTTACGCAGGACGAACGCATATTGAAATTTGCACGCGAACAAGCCAAATCCTTACTGGGAGATGATCCCGGCATTGAAAAGCAAGAAAACAAAGTGATCAGGAAGCAATTGCACACCCTGTACCGCGACAGATTGTTCTGGAGCAGGATCAGTTGAGCCTGAAACGGATGGGCATGTTGAACTGTACCCTTACCGGCTGGCCTCTCTGGCGGCCAGGTTCCCAGCGAGGCATCATGCTTACCACCCTGACGGCTTCTTCATCGCAGCCGCCACCAATACCACGCAAAATGCGGACGTCGGTTACGCTGCCGTCCCGCTCAACCACAAAGGTTACGAATACGGTACCCTGGATGCCCGCTTCGCGCGCCATCTGGGGATAGCGCAGGTTGTCTTCCAGGAATTTCTGGCGGGCTGCTTCCCCACCGGGAAATTCGGGCTGGTCTTCCACCACAGTGAAAATCACCTCCTCATCAAATGCCTTTTCCTCTTCAATCACAATGGGGGTGAATTCCTGTACCTCGGTAAAAACGTCGGCATCTATGTCGATGGTGTACTCCTCTTCCAATTCTACATCATCGTCAACGATAATTAACTCCTGCGATGGCTCCGGAGGAGGCGGGGGTGGTGGTTGTTCCTGGCGGGTGATCGGGATGTCTTCCTCTTCTATAAAGTCAATATCGAGGGTTCCCAGATCGACCTCCGGTCGTTCATAATGTCTCCATTCAAAAGCAACCAATGCCGCGCCAAGCGCCAGTGTAAAACCTATTTGCAAAAAGATGCGCCTTTTGCTTTCAAGGTCTGCTTTCGGTGATTTTTTAGCTTCCATAATGTCTTATCTCTGGTTGGTTTTTTGCCGCAAAAGAGTCCGCTAATATACAAAGTATTTTTCAAAAATCAACACCTGAATCAGTTTTCACTGAATGGTGAATGATCCGGGCCTGTGCTTTTTTAACAATAAGACCATAATAAGTACTCCAAAAACTGTTCCAAAACCATTGGCCACAAAATCAGCTATATTTCCCGACCGGTTTTCCAGGCAGCAATATTGCAGGTATTCTGTAAAGGCGCCATAAACGATGCCTATAATCATACCGGCAACCACATGCCACTGTAATGGTTTTTTTCCCTTATGTTGCCTGGTGAATCCAAAAAGCAAGAGGGCGCCGAAAACAGCGAACAGCCCAAAATGAATTGCTTTGTCGATATGTGGAATATTCAGCAGTCCCGTGTCGGGTATGCTGGACGGAGGCATGCTGATGATGAAATAAATAAGCAATCCCCATACAAATGCGGGAAGGAAATACCATCCGTTTTTGGTCACAAAGCCAGTTTTAGGTGTTTAAAAAAAATCAGATGCCGATCAGGTCTTTATACTGTTCGGCAGTCAGCAGGTCCCCGGTTTCTGAAGCGTCAGAGAGCTTGATTTTAATAATCCAGCCATCACCATATGGATCTTTGTTGATGGTGTCGGGGTCAGACTCAAGCGCTTCGTTGAATTCTGCGATTTCACCGCTAAGGGGCATGAATAAATCAGAAACTGTTTTTACCGCTTCAATGGTACCGAATGTTTCTTCTTTGTCCAGTTCTTCTCCCAGGGTATCCACTTCCACAAAGACAATATCGCCGAGTTCATTTTGGGCAAAATCAGTAATGCCCACAACGGCTATGTCGCCTTCGATCTTGATCCACTCATGGTCTTTGGTGTACTTCAGGTTGTCAGGAATATTCATTGTTCGGGGGTTTTGGTGAATGGTTTGCTTGATTATTGGTTTTGTGCCAAAAATACAATCTTTTTTTAAGTAAAAAAATTGTTTGGCTCACAAAAGCCCAAGCTCCAGCAGGGCGGCATCCGACATCTTTTCTTTGGTCCAGGGGGGATCAAAGACCAGACGGACATCCGCATCGTTTACTCCATCAAGGTTTTTTACGGCAGCAGCCACCCTGGCGGGCATTTCATCGGCCACGGGGCAATTTGGGTTTGTCAATGTCATGGTGATCTCTACCCGGCCACTTTTACCCAATTGGATGCCGTAGATCAGCCCCAGGTCATATACATTTACAGGGATTTCCGGGTCAAAAACCGTTTTGAGGGCGTCAATGACCTGTGATTCGGTGAGGGGATTGCTGGCGGTCGTGTTCATTATTATTACCGGGTCAAATGGTCAAAGGTCAAGATGCATTTATTTTTTTTGTTGAAAGGCAAGGGCATAGAGTTTCATTTGCTTGATCATATTCAGCAGTCCGTTGGAACGTGTTGCCGATAAATGTTCCTTCAGCCCGATGCGGTCAATAAAGGACATGTCGGCTTCCACGATGTCTTCGGGTGCATGACCGGAAAGCACCCTGATAAGCAATGCAATGATACCCCTGGTGATCAGAGCATCGCTGTCGGCGGAATATATAACCTTGCCTCCGTTATATTCAGCCACAAGCCATACCTGTGCCTGGCAACCTTTGATAAGATATTTGTCTTCTTTGATGTTTTCATCAATGCCCGGAAGGGCCTTTCCGAGATCAATGATATAATTGTATTTGTCCATCCAGTCGTCGAAAAGTTCGAATTCTTCAATCACCTCCTGTGCCTTTTCTCTGATCGTTGCCATATGATGCGGTTTTTTTATCCAAACATTTCCCTGACCCGGGCCAGGGCATCAACAAGTAAATCTATCTCCCGGCGCGTATTGTAAACAGCCAGTGAAACCCTGATAGTGCCCGGAATCCGGTAAAAATCCATAATGGGCTGTGCACAATGGTGTCCGGTACGCACGGCGATGCCCAGTTTGTCAAGTATGATCCCGGTGTCGTAAGGATGAATATCTTCGAAGAGGAAGGAAACCACGCTGGTGCGTTTGCCGGCAGTGCCGATAAAACGAATGTTGTCCAGCTGTTTCAGTTTCTCAATCGCATAAGCCAGCAGATCGTTTTCATGTGCTGCGATGTGTGTGTGCCCCAGTTCCAGGATGAATTTTATGGCGGCTTCCATGCCCAGAACATCGGCCACATTGGGTGTGCCTGCTTCGAACTTAAAAGGCAGCTCATTATAGGTTGTTTTTTTAAAGCTCACCTCTTTGATCATTTCACCACCACTCTGGTAAGGCGGCATCTGGTTCAGCCACACTTCCTTGCCATAAAGCACGCCCACACCCATGGGCCCATACATTTTGTGCCCCGAAAAACAATAAAAGTCACAATCCAGTGCCTGTACGTCCACTGTCATATGTGGCGTTGCCTGCGCCCCGTCGATGAGCACCGGAATGTTTTTTTCGTGGGCCAGCTCAATCATCTCCTTTACGGGGTTGATGGTGCCTAAAGCATTGCTTACGTGGGTTACAGCCACCAGCCTGGTCTTCGCGCCCAGCAAGTCGCGAAAGGCGCTCATACGCAGTTCGCCCTTTTCATTCATAGGGATCACCTTGAGATCGGCCTGTTTTTCCTTGCAGGCTATTTGCCAGGGCACAATGTTGGAATGGTGTTCCATGGCGGAGATCAGGACCTCGTCGCCTGCTTTTACAAACTTGTTGCAGAATGAATGGGCCACCAGGTTGATGGATTCGGTGGCGCCACGCGTAAAGATTATTTCGTAAGGGTATTTGGCGTTTATAAAAGACTGCATGGTTCCCCGTGCCGCTTCGTATGCTTCCGTTGCCTGTTGGCTCAAAAAATGTGCGCCCCGGTGAATGTTGCTGTTTTCGCGCTCATAATAGGTGCGCAAGCGATCCATCACCATATCCGGCTTTTGGGTGGTGGCGGCATTGTCAAAATAAATCAGGGGGTGGCCGTTCACTTCCGTTTCCAGGATGGGAAATTTCTTTCGTACAGTATCTGTATGAATGGGCATGGATCCTTCCTGTTTATAATTTACTCAAATCAATGTTAAAGGTGGTTGGTTCTTTGCTGTTGCAGTGCAGGACGCATTGGTCGCAAATCGACAACTCCCCTTTCAGTCTTTTTTCCACCATATTATGGATGCGTTTTTTCAGGGCTTCGATGGATATTTTCTGTACCACTTCGCTGGCAAAAGCGATCATCATCATCTGACGTGCAGTTCTTTCGCAAAGGCCCCGTGAGCGCATATAAAACATGGCTTCCGGATCAAGCTGACCCACTGTGGCGCCATGGGAACATTTCACATCGTCGGCATAAATTTCCAGATGGGGTTGTGTATTGGCTTTGGCGTTGTCGGTGAGCAGGATGTTTTTATTGTTCTGATGCGCCTGGGTTTGTTGTGCGTGCCTTCGCACCAGGACTTTCCCGGAAAAAACAGCCGTGGCGTCATCATCCAGGATGCCCTTATATAGCTGATTGCTTCGCGAATGTGCAGCCACATGGTCGATGTTGAGCTGGTTGTCTACATGTTGGTTGCTGTCTACCAGGTACAGACCGTAATGTTCTGATAAACAATCGGAATGGTTGATGCTTACATCCACGATATTTTTTGTAAAACCTCCGTTGAGCGTGATGATGTTGCTTGACAGCCGGCTGTTTTTATTCTGATGGAAGAAATTGTTGGTGACCAGGGCAGAGTTCCTGCCTTTGTTTTGAATCTTGTAGTGGTCGACCACTGCATTTTCTTCAGCATAGAGTTCCATCACCGTATTGGTAAAGCTTATATTGTGTGTCAGGGAGTGGTCGCAATGTACCAGGGTGAGTTTTGCCCCTTTGTCGGCAATGATCAGGTGACGCGGTTGCAGAAAAACAGGATGTTCTGCATTGGCAATATTGATCAGTTGTACCGGTTTTTCAACATGTGCCCCCTCAGGAACGTAAATAAACAACCCGTCCTGGAGAAATGCCGTGTTGAGTGCCGCCATTTCATACTGATCCGGTTTTGCCGCCCTTCCGATATACTGATCTATAATCCCGGGATATACTTCCATGGCTTTGGCCAGACTTCCGATAATGGTTCCGTCTGCCAGCCTGGTCAGCGGTGCATGCTTATATACGAACCAGCCATTGAGGAGGGTGATGCTGAATGTATCAAGATCATACACATCGCAGGTAAACAGTTTGTCTACGTCGATGTTTCGGCTTTGATTACTGAAATCAAATGCAAATTCAGTGTTCAGCAAAGGCCTCAGGTCCGTAAACCGCCAGCTTTCCTGTTTGGTGGTTGGAAAACCATTGTCGCGGAAACGGGTAAAGGCATGTTGCCTGATCCGGTTTACCATGGGTGTGGCTTGGCCACGTATGGCTTTTTGCTCTTTCTGATACAGCTCAAGGAGCCTGTCTTTCGTTAAGGATGTATATGTGGTTTCCATAGTCGGATCATTTCCGTGGGCCATTAACAGCGGTGCATCATTAAGCAGCGCCGGTGGCGGTTTCTTTTCTAATCCAGTCGTAGCCTTTTTCTTCCAGCTCCATGGCCAGTTCTTTGTTGCCGCTTTTGATAATGCGTCCGTCATAGAGTATATGCACAAAGTCGGGCACGATATAATCCAGCAAACGCTGATAATGGGTAATTAAAACGGTGGCATTGTCTTTCCTCCGGAGTTTGTTTACGCCGTTGGCAACAACTTTCAGTGCGTCAATGTCAAGTCCGGAGTCTGTTTCGTCAAGGATGGCCAGCCGGGGTTCCAGCATCGCCATCTGAAAAATCTCATTCTTTTTCTTTTCACCGCCCGAAAAACCCTCGTTTACAGAACGGTTGGCAAGCTTCGAATGGATCTCCACCATTTTTTTCTTTTCTTCCATGAGCTTTAGAAACTCAGCTCCCGTCAGGGGGTCGAGCCCCAGGTACTTGCGTTTTTCATTTATGGCGGTCCGCATAAAATTGGCGATACTCACCCCGGGGATTTCCACAGGGTATTGAAAGCCAAGGAATATGCCTTCTCTTGCTCTGGTTTCGGCGGGCATGTCAAAAATGTTTTTCCCCATATAGGAGATTTCCCCTTTGTCCACGTCGAACATTTTGTGCCCGGCAATAACGGAAGCCAGCGTGCTTTTTCCGGAACCATTGGGGCCCATGATGGCATGCACCTCGCCTTCATTTACCTCAAGGTTCAACCCTTTGATAATCGGCTTCCCGTGAATTGACACTGTCAAATTTTTTACACGTAACATAATATATTTAAGACAAATTACTAATTACTAATTACTAATTACTAAATACTTCTTCTTCCTTCACCCTATGCTTCCTTCAAGGCTGATCGACAACAACTTCTGCGCCTCCACCGCAAATTCCATAGGCAGTTTTGAAAGCACATCCTTGGCATAGCCATTGACAATCAGGCCGATAGCCCCTTCCATATCGATGCCGCGTTGCAGGCAGTAAAAAAGTTGATCTTCCGATATTTTGCTTGTTGTGGCTTCGTGTTCCACGATGGATGAACGGTTTCCAACGTCAATATACGGAAAAGTATGTGCTCCGCATTGGTCTCCCAGCAGAAGTGAGTCGCATTGTGAAAAGTTACGCGCATTTTCTGCCTTGCGGCCGGTCTTTACCAGTCCGCGGTAACTGTTGTTGCTTTGTCCGCCCGATATACCTTTGCTGATGATGGTACTACGGGTGTTTTTCCCCAGGTGGATCATCTTGGTTCCCGTGTCGGCTTGTTGTTTGTTGTTGGTAACGGCCACCGAATAAAATTCTCCGATCGTGTTATTGCCCTTGAGGATCAGGCTGGGATATTTCCAGGTGATGGCTGAGCCGGTTTCCACCTGTGTCCAGGATATCTTGGCGTTATCGCCTTCGCAGATGCCCCGTTTTGTGACAAAATTGTAAACGCCACCCTTGCCCTCCTTGTCGCCTGGCCACCAGTTCTGCACGGTGGAGTATTTTACTTCGGCATCTTTGTGTGCAATGATCTCCACAATGGCCGCATGCAGCTGATTTTCGTCACGAATCGGGGCGGTGCAGCCTTCCATGTAACTTACGTAACTGCCTTCCTCTGCTATAATGAGGGTCCGCTCAAATTGCCCGGTGTTTGCTGCATTGATGCGAAAATAGGTAGACAATTCCAGGGGGCATCGCACACCCCTGGGAATATAGGCAAAGCTGCCGTCGCTGAAAACCGCTGAATTCAGGGAAGCAAAGTAATTGTCGGTATAAGGAACTACACTTCCCATATATTTTTTGATAAGATCGGGATGCTTTTGCAGTGCCTCGCTGAAGGAGCAAAAAATTACCCCGTGTTCGGCCAGTGTTTTTTTAAAGGTGGATCCTACCGAGACGCTGTCCATGACTGCATCCACAGCCACGCCGGCGAGCATTTTCTGTTCATCCAGCGGAATGCCGAGTTTCTCAAAGGTTTCAAGCAATTCGGGGTCCACTTCATCGAGGTTGTCATATTTTGGCCGTTTCCGGGGTGCCGAATAGTAAATCAGGTCCTGGTAGTTAATGGGCGGATAAGCCACATGTGCCCAATCCGGCTCCTTCAATGTTTTCCAGTGCCGGAACGCCTTCAGGCGAAAAGCCAGCATAAAGCCCGGTTCATTTTTTTTTGCCGAAATAAAACGTATGGTGTCTTCCGTAAGGCCCGGAGGCGCCTGGTCCATCTCAATATCGGTATAGAACCCGTATTTATATTCCGAGCCGCTTACTTCTTCCAGAATGTTATCGTTCTTATCTGCCATTTACGTTTGCTTGCTTAATCTGTACATTCACCGGATTGAACGGTTTGCTGCAATCTATATTGTTTTAACAAGCCCCGGGATTTTATGTTCAGGGATACAATAAAGAGATGTCGCCCACCATTTCAAGGCCGGCATTGGTTCCGCATCCTTCAAAAAAGGGAATGCCCCTTTTGTTGGTAACCGCAATATATAGCTGCGAATCAATGCTTTCATAGATGATTCGTTCCATTTGCCCCTGTAATGGAGCCTTTAAAGCGCCGGAATTGTCCGGACGTTCTTCCTGTTCGCCCCTGATGTGTAAATAAAAATCACCCCCTTCGATGCCAAGGGTCAGGGTGCGGCCACTTTTTTCCAGGTCTTTGATCCCCGCTCCCGTATACGTTGCAAAAGGGGTCAGAATCCCCCGGTGAAATAAATAACCCAAAAAACCCGTAAAAGTATTTCCTATCCATGGTATCCTGGCAACAGACAGCATGAAAGAGGACCCGGGGTCTTCAAAATGGTTCGATTGCATCCAGATCCAGGCCTTTGGCATGGAAGAGCCCCAGTCTTTTTCTATGTAGCCTTTTCCCCCGCCAAATTCCGTCATTTTTCCATTTATGCTGAGCTTTCCATCCACTTGATGATCCATACTGACCACCCCGTGGTAACATTCCATAAAAGGAATGTAACGGTACCACCCCATAATGCCCGGGTTTTTGAGGGATGCAGGATATGCCTGCTGCCCGGAAAAAGACAAACGGCCTTTGATGTG
>PXAA01000005.1 GCA_003567205.1 Bacteroidales bacterium | reverse complement strand
GTTTGGCCAGATACACATCCCAGAATTTCTCCTTTGAGGTTTCTATCAGTGCTTTCTTTTCGGCATTGATAAAGTATGAATTATAGGTGGTCCCGTATTCGGTTTCCATCACCACGTCAAAGGTGACAATGTCGAAATCAAGCACACCAACCCATTTTACATCACCGGTTATGTCAAGAACCTCCGTATCGGGTCTTTTCAGGTCTTTCACATTTTTCATAATCATTCAATCGTTATCAGGTTTTTTTCCTTTTTTCAAAATGTTTCGAATCACCCCATTCGCCATATCCTATTTCGCCGCCTGCCATATGTATGCGGGCCTCCAGGCAACGCTTGCACTCTTCTGCATCTTCGTCTGTGCAGGGTTTATCTTCATACAGCAAGTAGTCTTCGCGGTATCTCGACGGGGTCAGGTTGGGCATGATGATATTGGCCCCTACCTTGATAGCTTTTTCCCGTCCCATAGGGTCAATGGCCTGCATGGCCGTGGCAGCGGCAATGTTGATGTCTTTCATCAAAATGCGTAATACCGCTACCATTTTCAGGCTCAGGTAAAACCGATCCACTTTGGGCAGCAGCTGATCTTTATACCGGTACATAGGCGTATCCTCATGTTCGATGTAAGGACCCATACCTACCATATCAATGTCGTGTTCCCTGAAAAACAACAAATCCATGGCCAGATCTTCCACTGTCTGAAAAGGCAATCCGATCATCACCCCGGTACCCACCTGGTAACCAATTTTTTTTAGCAGGAATAGTGATTGTAAGCGTGTTTGGTAATCGTGGACTTTATTTTTGGGGTGGTATCTGTGATACAAATCCGGGTTGGACACTTCGATACGAAGCAGGTAACGGTGTGCACCTGCTTCGAACCATCGGCGGTAAGTCTCTTCGCTCTGTTCTCCAAGCGAAATGGTAATGCCCAATTCGCCATTACTCATCTTTTTTATCTGTCTTAGCAACCGTTCAATCCGCCGTACATAATCCTTTCCGCTTCGTTCGCCTGCCTGCAGCACCAGGCTACCAAATTTGTTTTCCCAGGCATAGCGGGCGGCTTCCAGCACCTCCTCTTCGGTCACTTCATAGCGCCGGGCCTTCTTATTACCCGCCCTGATACCACAATACAGACAATTTTTCCCACACAGGTTGGAAAACTCAATCAAGCCCCTGTAATATACCTTATTGCCCACATATGCCTGCTTAATCTCTGCCGCTTTTGCAAAGACCAGTTTCCGGTCCTCCTCCCCGGCAGCCAGCAAAGCAGCCAGGTCAACTTTTGAAAAGTTCTCCTGGCTTAATATGTTTTTTATCTTTTCCGACATACTATTCCGGGTTCACAGATAATCCTCTTTTGTTTGCTCCAGCTTGGTAAACGGCGCCACAGCCCTGTGGTAAATACCATGCATCCAGGCAATGGCCATCCCATAATTGGTAACAGGCACACCTGCCTCCACAGCCGGCGCCAAACGACTTTTTATCTGTTTACGTGTAATCATGCAAGCCCCGCATTGCACCACCAGGGCATAATCGGTAACAGGCCTGGGCAATTCCCCCAAACCGGCTACCACGTCATACGCCAGTTTTTTACCGGTATAATTGCTCATCCATCTGGGTATTTTGACCCGTCCGATGTCGTCACATGCGACATGATGGGTGCAAGACTCCAATATTAAAACACGGTCGCCGTCTTTTAGTTCGCCAATTTTTGGCGTGCCCCGTAAATAATTTTCAAAATCCCCTTTGTGCCTGGCCAGCATGATGCTAAAACTGGTCAGTGGTATGTCTTTGGGCACCGAAGCGTCTGCCCGCAAAAACACTTGTGAATCGGTGACCACCAGGCTGGGTTTTGGCTGCAGCGTTTTCATCAGGGCATCCACCTCTTTTTCCTTGACCACCACGGCAATGCAATCATTATCAATAATATCCCGAATGGCTTGCACCTGGGGTAAAATAAGCCTGCCCTCGGGGGCTTCGTTGTCGATCGGTGTAATGAGTACCACCAGGTCGCCATAGCGGAGCAGATCGCCCAGCAAAGAACGTGCGCGATAGGCCGTTTCAGGCATGGCTTGCCGGAGGGAGGCGACCGCCTCTTCGAGATTATCCGGGTTCAACGCACAGAATGGGATCACACGGACATTGTATTCTTCTTCAAGACTTTGTTGTAATTTTTTGTTGAGGGGCGCAACATCTGATTTATTGTGGAAAACCACAAAAGACACATCCTGTTTTCTGAAGTTTTCCACCAGCTTCCGCTCTGTTTCATCAAACATATTATCAGTGATCACCAATACGGCCAGGTCTACGGTTTTCAGGGCAGCCAACGACCGACCCACCCGCTTTGTGCCAAGTTCACCCGTATCATCAATACCCGCCGTATCTACGAGGATGGCAGGCCCAATCCCAGGTATTTCCATCGATTTGCGAACCGGGTCGGTGGTGGTTCCGGGCACATCCGATACAATGGCAATGTCTTGTCCTGAGAGGGCGTTTATTAGCGAGCTTTTGCCATTGTTGCGCCGGCCGAAAATGCCTATATGGGGTTTTGACTCCCTGCCTTTTGCCATTTGCTGTGGGTTTTTAGCCTTACAAAGATATGGAATTTGGGTTTAGGGTACGGGGT
>PXAA01000036.1 GCA_003567205.1 Bacteroidales bacterium | reverse complement strand
TCGAAAACCCATCCGGGTAGAAGAGTATACAAAAGGTCAGTGACCAGCCCCACAAAACCGCTCATAATTCGCTGTGCCGCTGGCATATCCCATTTTCATGGAGGCTTCAAAGTCGCGACACGCCGCTTCCATATCGTCCAGGGCCATCAGGCAGGCGCCGCGAAGGTTTAAAAGGGATGCATCCTGTGCATTCGTTTCAAAATACCGGTTCACGTCTTCGATGGCTGGTTGGTAATAACCAAGGTGGGTGTTGGTGAATGCACGCATGCGGTATGCTTCAGGGTTGTTGTCATCCACGGCTATGGAGGCATTAAGTGCCTCGTGTGCTTTGTTATATTCCTGCCGGTTGATCAGGGTTAGGCTGTGTTGATTCAACAGTGTTTTATACATGTGCCAGTTGCCGCGGTAGTTTGGTTTCAATGCGTAGGCCTCGCCGGCATATGCCACGGCATTATGAATATCGCCCATGCGCATGTAGGCCGTGGCCATCAAATGTTCGCGTCGGGAATCGTATGGATTGCGGCGGTCATCTCTCAGTACCTCAATGGCTTCGTTGTATTTGCGCTCGGACAGCAAATAACGGGCTTTCAGGCAGGAGATGGATTCACCCCACAGGCTGATGTCGGGATAGCGCGGAAAATGTTCCATAAAATACCAGGACGGGTTCTGAAATGTTCCCGCACGGATCTCCGCAAACACAATGCTTTGGATTTGGGCCGACCGGAAACTGCTGTGTAACACACTGGCTGACAAAGACAACAGGACAACGGTGATAAAAACCAGGGAACGTGCAACAAAGGGTTTAGGTGGAAATACATTGGCGGGATTCTTGCGGGGAGAAGCCGCCACACCAACCGACACAAAGACCACAAACAACACCAGGGTTTCGGGGCGGTCGGCCGGAAAATTAAACAACGCATCAAGGGCATAGAATGCCAATCCGGCAGCAGCCAGAAAAAGCGCCCCCAGGATAAGATCTGGCTCGTCTGATCTTTTCCTGTAGCGCTTCAAAAAGGTCCATCCTGTAAGAAAGAATATGCCCATATAGGCCAGTCCGCCGGGTATGCCGGTTTCGACCAAAAACTGTAAAAAATCGGAATGGGCATGATACAAGATCTGAAAGTCATCATCCAGCTGGTTTTCATACTTGGGAATGTTTACCCGCCAGTTTCCCGGGCCCACACCCAGCACAGGGTTTTCCCTGATCAGCGCCAGCGACCATTGATAAGAAAACATGCGCATGCGGGAACTGATCGATTCAAAGTCACGAAGGGTGGCAATCTGGGCAATTAAGGATTGCCTGAGACGTCCGGACCGTTCAGGGTAACGCCGTTGCTGCACGGTAGTAAACACCAAAAAAACCAGCAACACAATACCCACAGACGATGTAACCATGGCCAGGTGTTTTCGTTGCCTTTGTTGCAGAAAACGCACAAGGTTGTAACCAACAAAAACCACGGAGATGCCGATCACGCCGATCAGAAAGGCCCTGGCCCCGATAAACAAAACGCCCAGCATGCCTGCCACAAGTACCAGGCCACCCAAAATGCGAAACAGGCGCTTTTCAAACAGCAACAAATACAGGGCAAAGACAAGTTTTATAAAAACAGCCGAAGCAAACACATTTCTGTTTGAATAAATCGATTTAACCTGAAGCATGCTGGGTATTTCGCCCTGAATGAACTGGTTGACATAATAAAACACCGACAGGGCATCGAACAACAACAACAGGGTCATCACCACCGCAATCCATTTAATAAAATGCATGTGGCGCCGAATGATGGCCGACAGGTTCAGCACTGCCATAAACACAGTAAACAGGCGGGCGAACTGATGCACCGCCTCATAAAGGTTGATGGCCTTGGTAAAGGAAAGAAGGGAAAGCAACATAAAGGCGGTATACACCAGGCCTATATGGGTCGTGAAAAAATTGGTGAGCGCGGCAGGGCCCTGGCGGTAATCTTTCCTTGTAAGGATCATGAAAAAAGCCACAAGGTTGATAAAGGCCATGTTCATAAACTTGGCCGTATTGACATCGAGCGTTTTCCATTGGGGGGTAAAGGTAACCACAAAGATGTAGGCCAAAATGATCAGGGCATCCGGGAGCTGCTTGACCCAGGCGGGCACCGGGCGCGGTGGTTTCTCTTGTTCCTTTATTTGCTTGTGTTTGGGGTGTTGTTTTCCGGCAAATTTTTTATCCGCCGGCTGTGGCCGGGAGTCAGCACGCCCCTTGCCTTTTGTAGGCACCACACCGCTACCCAGGCTTCGTTTTATGTGGGGTTTTTTCTTTTTGGCCATGGAATTGGACCGTTTGGGTCGCACAACGCAACTTAACCATCTCAAAGATAAAACATTTTATAATTTTGACCCGGAACATAAACGCGGTATGTTTTTAAATACATTTATTTCGTGAGGATATTGGTTATAGGAAGCCGCTCGGTGTCGCTGGTTAATTTTCGCGGGCCAATGCTAAAGGCTTTTCGTGCACTCGGGCACGAGGTAATTGCCATGGCGCCGGATTACGACCCAAAAGTACACAATACACTTACAGGCTGGGGTGTTGCGTATAACAATTATTTTCTTAACCGGACAGGAACCAATCTGTTACAGGATATACGCTCTTT
>PXAA01000071.1 GCA_003567205.1 Bacteroidales bacterium | reverse complement strand
GGTCTAAAGGTCTAAAGGTCTAAAGGTCTAAAGGTCTAAAGGTCTAAAGGTCTAAAGGTCTAAAGGTCTAAAGGTCTAAAGGTCGAAGGGTTTAAATAAAGCGTACGATAATGTGAAGAAAGTGTCCGGCAGCGTACACTTTTAAAAGAAAATCTGATATATTATTCCGTTGTAAAACATTATAATTCAATATTTTATGATTTTTGGCACAGATCTGGATAATGATTAAGTGAACTCAAAAAAGAAAACTAAAAATATAAAAAATATAAAGCCATGAAAACAAGAATGATCATCACCGCCGCCGCAATTATTTTCAGCGTAACAATGGCCAGCGCCAATCCGAACAAGAATCTTACCTTCCGCGACGCATTTGGTCGCACACTGATCCAGCCGATCAAAGTGGAAGAAGCCAGCGACTCTGTTCCCTTCGACGTACAGGCAGAATTTATCCGCATGCGCCAGGAAGCCGCCAACCAGGTATTTGACCTGTCGGAGCTCATGAAGCCCGAAGAAGAAGAACCGCTTCCTTTCGACCTGAATATAATCTTTAGTACAGCTAAAAAATAAGCACACCCCCGGTTTCCATCAAAAGATTTTGCTTAATGTGTTGGTTTTGGAGCCCGCCCGATAAGGCGGGCTTTTTTTATGATCAGTGATTCACCCTTGGCAGCAACATTTGTTTGCTGCCAGTGTATTGCATGGTTTGCAGGCGGCTCTCAGGCCATTGCCACGGAAACTTGGAATTCTGCCCTAAAAAGCTTACATTGCTTGTAATTGCATATTTTGTCAGCTATTCACCAAAAAACACATCGTTATGCGCAACACCGTTTTTGTATTGGTCAGTATGGTCATGATGGCATCCATGGCCAACAATGTGCTTTTCGCCCAACACGACCAGTTGCTGGCGCCCCCGCCGCCCGAAGCCGTTCTCTATGGCAGCGAGGACGACCTGGATGCATTCAGCATTCCTGACCGCAACTTTACAGTGGCTTTTCACACTCCCCTGCCCGTTGATGAGGTGGTAGTATTTTACAACCAGCAAGTAGGGCAATTGCAAGAAGTAGAACCCGGACAACATTACCGGGCCAATCTTATTGAAATCACGGTTAAACAACTCGGCGTACTGAAAGTCTATGATATTCCCAGAGAACCGGGCGTCAAGGTCCAGGACATCCGGCAAATGAGTTCACGGCATTGTTCATCAGAATATTTCCGGCCATTCCGCGACATGTACAACAGTCTTGATCAGTATAGCCGCAATGATTTCCGGGCGGTCTGCGAGCAATATGGTTTTATTGATCACGCTTATTTTGGGGTTTCTGACCAAACCACTTTTGATGGCAGGCGCATGACCCGAGCTGAGGTGCTATACCGGGAATATACTAAAGAACTTGATGAGGAACGCGGAGAGATGGTCAACGTGGAAGAAATGATGGAAGAAGCACAACGCCTTATGCAACAAGGGAGAATGGATGAGGCGACCGCCCTGTTTCAAAAGATTGCCGAAATCCAGCAACAGGCTGTGACCAGGGATATGGCAAGGGCACAGACCATGCAAAGAAGAGTGGTTGAAGACCGCTGGGATGAGTGGCTTGGGTTTTTAGATGAACTTGTTGAGCTGATGTATCCCACCATCGTGCATATCGACTATCATCCATCGCACTGGCCCGATGATGACTGGCTGCACGAAAGCATTGAATGGTAACCATACAAACCCGAAATCGAAGAACCCGTTGATACTGAAAGGCCTAAACGCAAAAGCATTCTTCATTGCGTACAGGGTGGTTCAGATGGTTTTCTTAAACGATTAACAAGTGTGGATTAATTGAACTCCATGACCACCAGGTAGTGGCCGGCATCTTCGAGGGTCAATTCTTCGACCGGCTGTGCCATGGCGTCACTTTCGGAGGCCTTTTCGAACTGTCCATGAAGCACCCGGACAATTTCTTGCGATTGTGCAGCACTCATTTCTGCTTCAAAAGCAGTCGCTGAATCCATGTTGTTGTTTTGAAGTGCAACCGAAACCCTTGTCGAAGGCACATTGCCGGCTGCCTGCAGTCCACCCTGCTCCCATTGTCCTTCAAGCCCGGTGCCACGGTTATCCACCAGCATATCTTCCGTCACCACGATGGTGTAACGCACAGAACCCCTTGCCTGGGCGTTGGCCTGCGAATGCACTCCAAACAGGATGGCGATGAGTAAAATTCCGGAGGCAAGTACTGATTTCACGACAAAATTCTTTACAGTTTATTTCGATTACGAATCAAATATACTATAAAATTTTCATATAACACAGGCTTTAGATAAAATATTTTATACAATTTAACGTTTTTTAACAATTAATGCGCATTTTTGTTCGACAAGTGGTAAGTTTATTTACAAATAGGGGTGGTCAGCTGTCGGTCGATGCCAACCCTAACGACAACGCTGGCTTGTTTGGCCAGAGGGGGGTGTAAACAAAGGCAATGCCCAGGGGAATGTCAAAACGATCGTTTGAGGCCAGGTTGCGCCGCATGCTCACACCAACATTGGTAAGCCTTTTCTGGTTTCATGGTAATAGCCTGTGTTGGACGTGTATCCGGCAGAAAATTCCAGGCCCATGTCGCCTGCCTGCAGCATGCAGGTCGCTTCCAGACAGAGTGAGTTCTCATCGTCGGCCCCGT
>PXAA01000089.1 GCA_003567205.1 Bacteroidales bacterium | reverse complement strand
TCTAAAAAACCCAAAACTTACCCTAAATTTTAGTAATGTTGAGTTTCAAAAACGTGCATTTGAATTAATGCGGGTTATATCGAAATGTTTTCAAAGATCGTTCAGCTTTCTTCAAGCAGGCTTTCGTCCAACAGATGTTCAACTTCCTTCAGTTTTTCACGCAGAGCTTGTTGCTCCCTGGCCGTATTGTTTAAACGCAAATATTCAACAGCAAATTGTAGGTTCACCATAGCCAGTAAATCCTGCTTATCACGAAAGGCATAATTTCTGGCATAGTCCTGCATCTTATCATCCACCAACTTCGCTGCCTTTCTGAATACTTCCTCTTCCGCTTCGCTATTGATCGTCAGCCTGTAAGGGCGTTCTGCAATTATAACTGATATCAGTTGATCTCTCATAAAACGATGGTGCCTATCTATTTAAAAGCACGGTTGATTTTTCGATTTCCCGCAAAAGTTCGTTAATCTTTTGCTTTGCCCTTGACGAATCGGTTCCTTCCAACAATTTTGCCGCCTGTACATTTGTCAACTCTTTTTCGAGTTCCCCGATTCGCTGTGCAGAGCCCTCAAGGTCTTTCTGCAAGCTACGGTTATCTGTTTCCAGGCTTAAAATTTTCTCCTTTAACTGCTTGTTGCGGATCGTTAACTTCTTCAGCTTGTTTTGAATCCCTTCAACAATCAGTGTCAGTTCATCCATTCAATCAAGACATTTAATGCATGTACAAAAGTACTATTTATAATACCAAATATAAGAAATATTTTAATCAAAAAAAAATTGAACATTAATCTTGGTCTGCAAGAAAGCGTTCGGCTTCAATGGCGGCCATACACCCTGTTCCGGCAGCAGTTACAGCCTGGCGAAATACATGGTCCTGTATATCCCCGGCGGCAAAAACCCCCGCAACATTGGTTTGTGTGGAATCGGGCCTGGTTTTCAGATAGCCGTTTTCATCCATGTTCAACTGCCCTTTAAAAATGTCGCTGTTGGGTTTGTGTCCGATGGCCACAAAAAAGCCTTCAACATCCAGGCGGGTCACTTTCCCTGTTTTCACATGTTCTATCATCACACCATTAACGGTCTTATCGCCAACGATCTCTTTGGGTATGTGATCCCAGATAATTTCTATGTTATCGGCTTTCATAACGCGGTGCTGCATTGCTTTGGAGGCACGAAGTTCATCACGCCGGTGTATAAGGTAGACTTTTATACATAGTTTTGACAAATAAGAGGCTTCTTCGCAGGCTGTATCACCTCCGCCCACAACAGCCACAGTTTGCCCACGGTAAAAGAAACCATCGCAAGTGGCGCATGCCGATACACCGAAGCCATTAAACTTTTGCTCCGATTCAAGCCCAAGCCATCTGGCAGAAGCGCCCGTGGCAATGATCAAAGTTTCGGCCAGCAATTCTTTTTTCTCATCGATAACAACTTTGAAAGGTCTATTGTTTAAATCAACAGCCGTGGCCAGACCAAAACGGACATCCGTTCCGAACCGCTCCGCCTGCTTCTGAAAATCAATCATCATATCCGGACCCTTTACCCCTTCGGGATAGCCCGGGTAGTTTTCCACATCCGTGGTAATGGTTAATTGTCCGCCTGGCTGCAAGCCCTGGTATATTACCGGTTTTAAATCAGCCCTGGCGGCATAAATGGCAGCCGTATAACCTGCCGGGCCGCTTCCGAGAATCAAACACTTTACTTTTTCTTGCTGATCGTTCATCGTGATATATTTTATTGTTTAATAAACAGCATAATTTATCAAGGCGCAAAATTAGCAAAATGAGCCGACATTCCGATAAGCGCCGGGGCAAATTCTGGCAAAATAATTGTATGTTTGTATTATGATGACACCCATGAAACAATATGCATTGATATTGGCCATCGCCCTGATGGCCCCTGGATGCAGTCACCGCACCCACGAACAGGCCACTCGCGGTCAGGAAACCAGTGATGTGACGCCTGTACAACACGCCATTCATATGCAAAATAATCAATTTGCCTTTGATTTGATCCGGCAGGTCCCGGCAGATGATAACAACTTTGTAATATCGCCTTTTAGTATTTCCACTGCCCTGGCGATGACCTATGCTGGAGCCAGGGGGGAGACAATGGAACAAATGGCAAAGATCATGCATTTTGACCCGGATCAGAAACATTTCCACCAGGCATTCGGGGAATATCTGACTACCCTCAACCAGCTTGCGGAAGGCAACATCGATCTGAATATTGCGAATTCCCTCTGGGCGCAAAAAGATTATCATTTTCTGAGCAGTTTTTTTGAAATCGTAGAAGCAAATTATGATTCGCAGACATTCCAGGTAAATTACCGGCATAACAGGGAGCAGATCAGGCAAGACATCAACCGCTGGGTGTATGATCAAACCCGCGAAAAGATCAAAGACCTTATCGCCCCCAATGTCCTGACCGAAGATACCCGCCTGGTTCTGGTAAACGCCATTCATTTCCTTGGTTCCTGGCTAAAGGAGTTTGACAAAGCGCTTACCCGGGAGGACAACTTTTATCTTACAGACAGGCAAATATCTAGGGCCGATTTCATGCATCGCCGCGACACCCTCCCCTATTATGAAGATGCCAGCATGCAGGTTCTGGAGATCCCTTATGCCGGCAAGGACTTTTCCATGCTGCTGGTCCTGCCGTCCGAAGGCATCCCTTTAACAGAACTGGAAGCCACCATGGATGCCCACTGGTTTGATGCACTCAACAATAAAACGGAAAAGACCACGCTGGAGATTTTTATGCCACGTTTTGAAGCAAAAACCAAGCTTGACCTGGAAGAAATACTCATTTCCATGGGCATGCCGCATCCTTTCAGCAGGGATGCTGACTTTTCAGGTATGACGGGGGATCTGGAACTTAAGATAGACAAAGTCATACACCAGGCCATGATCGAGGTGGGCGAGGAAGGCACGGAAGCCGCTGCTGCCACGGCTGTGATTGTGATCCGTAAAACAGCCATTGATTTAGATGAACCAAAGGTCTTCAGGGCCAACAGGCCATTCCTTTTCTTTGTCAAAGACAATGTGAATCAAAGCATTTTGTTTGCCGGCCGGGTGATGAACCCCAACAAGTAACAAAAATAAACAATCAGATTCCTGGGCATTTATTGGTCCTCACCTGCTTCCTCCAACAAAGAAGATGGCAGGTTTTTTTTCGCTTTTACCCCGAGCTCGCGGAGCTTTTCGGCCTGTCCGATCAGGTTGCCCCGGCCAGCCTTCAGCTGACCATAGGCATCATCATAGCTCTTGCGGGCTTTATCAAGGTGCCCGCCCACATTCGACAGGTTCTCCACAAACCCCACAAATTTATCGTATAACGCGGCACCACGCTCTGCTATGGCCAGGGCGTTCTGGTTCTGGTATTCGCGCTTCCATAAATCTTCAATAAGCTTCAGGGCAGCAATGAGGTTGGTGGGCGAGATCAGTAATATGCGTTTGCGGTATGCATAATTCCATAAGTCCTGATCGTTTTTCAGGGCCAGCATATAGGCTGGTTCCACCGGCACAAACATCATTACAAAATCAAGGCTGGGCGCAAAATCCTGGTATGTTTTGCCGCTCAAATCATCCACATGCCGGCGTACTGAGATGATGTGCTCTTTCAGGGCTTTTTCATGCTCCGTATGACCTGTAGCAGCCACATAACGTGTATATGCCGAAAGCGAAACCTTTGAGTCAATAATCACGTTGCGGTTGTCGGGGTAATGAATAACCACATCGGGTTGCATGCGCTTTCCCGATTCATTTTTCAGGTAGTTTCCGTCTTCGTCTTTGAGGTATTCCTGCACAAAATATTCCCTGTCGCGCACAAGGCCCGATTGTTCCAGGATGTTCTCCAGGATCATCTGGCCCCAATCGCCCTGGGTCTTTGAGCTGCCTTTCAGGGCATTGGTCAAGTTCACGGCATCTTCGCTGACTTTCTGGTTGAGTTCCATCAGGCGCTGTACCTCTTTACCCAGCGAAAAACGCTCTTTCGATTCGCGGTCATACACTTCTTCCACCTTTTTGCGGAAACGGTCAATATTTTCGCCCAAAGGCTTCAGGATGATCTCCAGGTTGTCTTTGTTCTGCCGGGTGAATTTTTCCGACTTCTCATCCAGGATTTTTGATGCAATATGCTCAAACTCCATATTGATTTTCTTACCCAGATCCTCGATCTCCTGTTTCTGGGTTTCAAGTTTTTCCTGAAGGGCTTTATTTGTTTCCGTAGACCGTGAAAGATCTTGATAGGTCAGGTTTAGCTTGTCAGTAGCCTCTTTATGCTGTGATTTTAAATCGGTAATATCACGTGTATTCGCTTCAATTGTTTCCATGGCCGATTCCAGCCTGGCTTTGTATGACGCCACCGCCTGATTCAGTTCTTTTGTTTCATCAAGTTTGTTTTGAAGTGCCTCTTCCGATATGCGAAGGCTTTCCGCCAGGCGCTCAACTCTGTCCCGCTCCAGGCTGAGGGCTGTCTGAACCTCGTTAAGTAAAGCCTTGCTTTCATCAAGTTCCCTGCGAGGCACTTTATCTACTTTCAATGCCAGTGAAGTAATGCCCCATGCGGCCAGGGACCCGATGAGCAGCCCGATAAATATGTAGATCAATACATCCATGTGTGTGGTTTTAAAAAATGAATCCCTTTGCTGGTATTATGTCTTTTTTCCGATAGGCTTTCCAATGGTAACCCACAAAAATGTTTCGCCCCCGATATTCCTGTAATCCATTGAAATGATATCAAAACCAATGTCTCGGAGCATCCGGCGCAGGGCTTCGGGCGTGGTATGGCTATAAAACAAAGATACCGACATAAATTCAATATAGCCACTAAAAGAATCTGCCCCGGTATATTCCCTGGTTGCGTATGTAAACAGGGCTTTGCCACCGGGCTTTAACCACCGGAAAATATTGGCAAACAAACTCATGTGATTCTCCTTCTCAATATGAAACAACGAATACGCTGCCGCAACAGCATCGTATGTTCCATTTTCCTGCTCCAGGTCCATGATATCTGAAAAAATACGTTTCATTTCTGGCTGATACTTTTCAGCCAGTTTCAGCATTTTTTTTGAAAAATCGACACCAGTCACCCTCCAGCCATTGCTGATAAACAATCCGGGAATGGGTTCGCCGGCACCGCATCCCAAATCCAGTAAATGGCCGGGCTTTTTGTCAAGAACATTAAAAAAATCATTGAAAACAGCCGTCATGTCAAACAGGCCCCTGTTCTCATCATAGGTACGAGCCAGTTTATCATAAACAGCCATTAGTTCTTTTGGCATGAATCAAGCTGTTTTGTTAATTTATTTCCCGCAAGCTTAATGCATTTTCTGCAATATCTTCAGTGGTATCACCAGTGAATTGGGTTCATGCATCACAAAATGCTTTAATTCCATGACCGCCTTTTCAAACATATACAGGTTCAAAAGATCGCGGCATTGGGTTATATCTTCCGGAATGATCCCTGCCGGTCGAATAACCCCTGTATATTCATCCATAAATGTATTTTCCACTGTACGATACCACTGTTCCAACAGGGCCCGCAAATAAGAGGCATCGACCGTGACAAACTCCTTACGTGCAAAATACCCCCTGTAAACGGCATAATGGAATGAACTGAGCATGGAAGCGACGTCTTTCAGCGGGCTGTGTTTAATTTTCCGCAGACTGAAGGAATGTTCCAACTCTCCTTCAAAATTGATGATTTTAAAATCTTTACCGGTAAACAATACTTTGTCGAGTTTATAATTTCCATGTATGCGCAGTTTTAAAGTCGGAATTTTCGCTGCTTCCAGCAATTGGCGGATTTTTTTAAAAAACACTTCTTCACGCTCAAGGGTTTCTTCAAACAAGGCCCGATGTTTTTTTGGCACATTCTCTTTCATATCCCTCAGGACATTGAAGGATCTTTTCACATAAGTACGAAGGGCCTGGTATAATGATTTTTGGTACAAAAGGGAAAACGCTTCGTTCTCAAATCCCTTAAATTCGTCCAGCGACTTAATGGCCATGTGCATTTCGGCTGTCCGGCGGGCAAGCAGTGCAACCATTTCCAGGAAAAAGGAATCCATCATTTCCTCGAGTTTATCACGCGGTAGCTCTATGCCGGGTTCATGGCTTTCTTTTTCCGAAAGGAGCTTGTCAAAAAAGCTCTCAATTGAGGTTTGGGTCATAGCCCATGCTTTTCCCACGTTGGGGATCAATTCTATAAGCATGGCAATAGAGGTATCCTCCAGATTGGGATTCCTGTAGTCAAGTCGTCCAAGATAGGCCGGAATGTGTGCAAAACCTGTTTTCCGGGTGAGATGTTTCAGAATCTCCACATCGGGATTTTCTCCTTCCTGCGGACTGCGGTAAATTTTCAGAAAAAACTTATCGCCGTAAACAATCGAAGAATTTGTTTGCCGCAAAGAGACCAGATGCGGCAACAGAGGACCGGCCGCATTGTATTGCTTCTTCAGCAGGCTTCCGGATTTTGCCACCATGATGCCATTGATCCCTTTCAGTCTTGATCGCCGACGAATCAAATCAAACAAACTGTTTTGCACAACTTTGTCGAGAGCGCCATCATATATAACACCCCTTTCGCGGTCTGCCTCCACCGTTGCGATCACCGACCGGGAATACCTGTTCCGGATGTCATCAGCCTTATTATTCATGGCGAGCGATATGGGCATCAGGTATATGTCCTTTTTCCCTTCAATCAGGTCTAACTGAATAATGAACAGGTGAGGGGCATGCTTTGTATCTGATAAAGGAATTACATCGATAATATTGATGTCTTTCAGTTTCCTGGTATCCCCCCTGAACCATTGTATATTGACCAGGTATTTGTAAAGGTGTTTTTTGATGGCATACTGCAGGTCAATGTCCATGCGTTCCCACTCGTTATTATCGATTCGCAGGGATTCTTCCCTGGAGAGTATTGTTTCCCGGCTTTCTGTTTCCTGTTTTTGTAATTCAAACCAGAAATAATTCTTGAACTGCATACTGAACGACCATGGTTCTTCGGTAATGGCCGGAAATTCATTCCGGCTGAAGACTTCCACAGGAACAGACCCGGCATATTCCGAAAGGTCCAGTTCCACGTGCTGGGAGTAACGCGACAGATTAACAACAACCATAATGGTCTCCTCCTCGCATGAACGGACAAAGGCCAGCACCCTGGAGTTGTTGGTGTTGACGAATTCCAGACTGCCACGGCCAAAGGCTTTGTATTGACGCCTTTTGGCAATGACCCGCCGGTACCACCATAAAAAGGAAGAAGGGTTCTTCTCATGATTTTCTACATTCACAGAAGTATAGTGATAATCCGGATCAATCACCAGGGGGAGGAAAAGACGCTGCGGGTCAGTGGTGGAAAAACCTGCATTCTTGTCGGGCGACCATTGCATGGGTGTCCGGACCCCGTCTCTGTCGCCAAGATAATAATTATCCCCCATCCCAATCTCATCGCCATAATAAATAATAGGAGTGCCTGGCAACGACAGCAACAACACATTCAACAATTCAATACTTCTGGTATCACTGCTGAGAAGCGGGAATAAGCGGCGACGGATTCCGACGTTCACACGTTTTTTCGGGTCCTTTGCGAACGCCCGGTACATATAGTCCCGTTCTTCGTCCGACACCATTTCCAGGGTAAGTTCGTCATGGTTTCTCAGAAAGATGGCCCACTGACAATTATCAGGAATCTTTGGGGTTTGTTCCAGAATGTCAACCACAGGAAAACGGTCTTCCATGCGCAAAGCCATAAACAGACGGGGCATCACAGGAAAATGAAAGGCCATATGGCACTCATCCCCATTGCCAAAATATTCGCAGGCATCACCCGGCCATTGGTTTGCCTCTGCAAGCAACAAACGGTCGTCGTATCTTTCATCCACATACTTCCGCAATTTTTTCAGGTAGGCATGCGTTTCAGGCAGGTTCTCACAATTGGTTCCTTCCGCTTCATACAGGTATGGTACGGCATCCAGACGAAAACCATCCACCCCGATAGTAAACCAGAAATCCAGCACCCTGAATATTTCCCGCTGCACACGCGGATTCTCAAAGTTCAGGTCGGGCTGATGCGAATAAAACCGATGCCAATAATAGGCACCTGCCATATGGTCATACGTCCAGTTCGAGACCTCAAAATCCTGAAAAATGATGCGGGCATCGGCATACTTATCGGGCGTATTGCTCCACACATAATAGTCACGATAAACGCTCCCGGGCTTTGCGCGCCGGGCGCGCTTAAACCACCTGTGTTCCGATGAAGTATGGTTCAGAACAAGTTCGGTAATAATGCGTAAGTTCCTTTTATGGGCTTCGCGCACAAAACGCCTGAAATCCGCCAGGCTACCATAATCGGAATGGATATCAGTAAAGTCAGCGATGTCATAGCCCCCGTCTTTCAGCGGCGAAGGGTAAAAAGGCAGCAACCAGATAGTATTTACGCCCAGGCTCTTGATATAATCCAGTTTCTGGATCAATCCCCTGAAATCACCTATGCCATCTCCATTGCTGTCGTAAAACGAACGAACATGCAATTGGTAAATGATGGCGTCCTTATACCATAATTTATCTTTCATTATGTTCATCGTATGGATGACCTGATGGTACAAAGTTAATAATCCCTGGCATCCGCAGAAGGCATCTTTCGCCAAAAAAATAAGGAACATCGATCAAATGCCCCTTATTTCTTTTCTTCAATGATACTTATGGCTATTCGCCTACATTAAAATGGCGGATGTTGTACGTAAAGGTCAGCATGAAGAAGCGGTTTAACACATTGTAGCGCATATCCTCAATGTAGGTATCGGTCACATTACGCCGCACACTCTGGTTCTGGTCGAGCAAGTCGTATATACCCAGAGTAATCTCGGCACGCTGATTGGTCAGCAATTTTTTCCCGATGTTCACATTCCACAACCAGAAATTTTCATTAAAGCCTTCACCAAGCCCGGTATAATACAAATTACTTACATCGTTCCTGAGCACCCATCCATTGAGGAAGATCCAGTTAAGACGTATCTCAGAAACATGATAAAAGTAATTGTCATCCAGTTGAGGGCGCAAGGAGTTCTCTATAATATTGTAATTCAACCTGTATAAAAGGGTAAAATCAAGCTTTTCGCTGATGTTGCTGCTAATAACCAGGCCACCATTTGTGATGTAGGCATTGGCGATATTTTTCTGTCCGTTGATCATTCCTGGTGTCCGGGAATACGCCAGTCCGGCGGTAAGGTTAATGTTGCTTTTGATAAACGAAAGCGGGAAACCGTAAGTAACCATTGAGCGCAGGTTGGCAAAGCCACTCATGTTCTCGGGCCGTATAAATTGCGCGCCCCTTGGTAACGCATATCCGTTATGTAGCAGGGTGTCCTGCTGGGCAATAATGCTGGCATTGCCGATATAATCATTGGTGATGTTGCCGAATACAAAAGCAAAAAGGGTGCGCGAGCGAACCATATCGGTGAGGTTGTAGCGCATGGTGAAAAAATGACTGTTACTTTGCCCCAGGTCAGGGTTACCCCCGGTAAGCAATAAAGGATTGGAGTTGTCGACCACATCCTGCAACTGGTTCACCGATGGAGGATTGGTAAAACTTCTGTACATCAGGCGCAATGTCCGGGCAGACGAAAAATTGTAGGTAAAATGAAGCATCGGGATGATATTCTGAAAAGAATGGTCAACTTCCACCTCATAAGGCATGGCCTGGTTTGATCTCAGGTCTGCCTGCTGATAAGACAGTTCTGCCAGGATATTGTATTTTTCGCCGCGTATACGGTACCCCAGACCAAAGCGGTTGGTAAGATATCCGTTTGTCAGCTCACTCGACAGGTCGTTTTCAAACAAAGTATATGCTTCCCTGGAAATATCCCAGCTATTGGTAAGCCTTTCAGAGGCATTATCAGAATAGGATATGTTGTACGACAGCTGCAACATACTTTTCTCACCCAAAGGCTCGGTATAGGTCAGATTGGATGACAATCCGTAAGCGCTTCTTGTTTCATCTGATTTCTGGTCTATCAGGTCATCGGTAAACACCGGGCCGTCATAATAGCTGCTTAAGGCATCCAAAAAATACAGGTATTCGTTGTTGTTCACATTAACATTGAGCCTGGTAGAAAGCGACCGGCCAGCCTCATTTAATCTGGCCCTGTATATGAGGGTATTACTGAAGGTATAGCCGTCCCAGCGGCGGTCATAGGCGGTAAATGACTGATTGAGCAATTGTTGGTTTATCAGGAAAGTGCTGGCTTCTGTATGTGAATCCGAATCGGTATCCTGAAAACTGAAGCGCGGGATAATCATCAGGGTATGATTGTCATTAATCCGGTAATCGATACGTGCATTAAACCGGTGGTTGTGGTTACTGCGTTCCGACAAACTGGTTTCCGAATAAAACTGAGAGGTATTGCCATCAATAAAATATTGCCTGTCGCTGAATTGCTCTGTTTCATTATGGGACAGGTTAAAAAAGTAACTGCCGTTCACATTGACTTTGTTGCGCCAGATATCCGTATAGTTAATCCCAAGCGAATGGGTGGTGTTATTTCCGCTTTGTTGTCCTATGAGAAAATCCCCCCGGTTAAAACCGCCGGTCATCATGCCGCCAGACGGTGGGCGTCCTCCACCTCTCATACCGGACATCATGCCACCACCCGGTCCTGAACGCGCCGACATAAAACCTGATAGGTCTTCGCTGGAAAAATTCTGCTGGTTGATGTTGTTGCTCATCCCGATAATGGAGATACGTCGCTGATCCATAAACAAGTTGGTAACTAGCCCGGCCTGGTACCTGTCAGCGTCGCCATAACCTGAATATACGCGGCCAAACTGTCCGCTTCTCCGGTCGAGCCGGGTAACAATATTGATTGTTTTTATGCGCTCACCGTCATCAAAACCTGTGAGCTGTGCCTGGTCGCTAAGCTGGTCAAAGACCTCGATCTGATCAATCATTTCCGCCGGAAGATTCCTGAGGGCGATATTGGGGTCATCACCAAAGAATTCCTGTCCGTCGACCAATACCCGCCGGACCTCTTCTCCCTGGGCCCTGACACCATCAGGGTCAATAACGATGCCCGGCATTTTCCTGAGCAAGTCTTCGGCACTGGCATCCGGATTGGTTTTAAAAGCCTGGGCGCTGAATTGCAAGGTGTCGCCCCTCTGGCGGGCTGCCACCACCTGGCCGGTTACCGTAACCTCATGCAGCATGGCACCTGTCATCGAAAGCAATATCTGACCCATATCGTTGACTTCTTCAATGGCCCTGAGTTCGGTTTCTCCGGGCAGATAACCAAGGTATGTTGCCCAAACAGTATATCTGCCCCGGGGAATTGAGATATTGAATACACCCTCACCGTCAGTGGCGGTGCGAAATACACGGGTGGTGTCGCGCATGTGGGTGAAGCTGATGTGTGCCCCGGGCAATGCGTGCATATCTGCCTGGTCCAGGACAACACCCCGCACGACAACTTCCTGCTGTATCCTGTCACCTGTGCCTTGCTGCTGCCGCTGCTGAGCATGTGATGTTAAGACAAAAAAAGAAATCACGAAAAGTATAATGCCTCGTTTCATATTTTACTGTAATAATGATGTACGTACATTGGGAATTAAACACTGTTTAGACGATCACAAAAGCCAGGGGTTTAACCAAAAAAACAAAATATTCAAAAATCCCGCCACATTTGCTTATTTTTGTAGCTGCAGCAGGCAAACAAACCATGGAAAACATTGAATCAGCTGGCAGAACAATCAGGGAAACGCTCAATTATCCGCTGATTGAGCTGGGGGGCACATCCATTACCTTGTGGTTGTTGCTGTATATCACATTCGGAATATTTCTTTTATTCTTTCTGACTGCAAGGTTAAGAAATCTGCTGGTCAAGCATATCCTTGTTAAATACACATCTGAAGTTGGCGTAAGGCAGGCAATTGGCGGTATTGTAAGGTACGTGCTGCTGTTTCTCGGGCTGTTGATCATTTTG
>PXAA01000105.1 GCA_003567205.1 Bacteroidales bacterium | reverse complement strand
TTGTTTGTAATGATTGATTTGTGCTATTCATAAAACGAGGTGCAAAGGTAATAAAAAAATTATTGAAAATGTACAAATGTACAAATGTCGAAATGTCGAAGGGTCTAAATGTCTAAATGTCTAAATGTCTAAATGTCTAAATGTCGAAAATGTCTAAATGTCGAAAATGTCTAAAGGTCTAAGGGTCTAAATGTCTAAAGGTCTAAATGTCTAAGGGTCTGGGGGGTTATTGTTTGTTCAGGCGCCGGTATTCAACGATGCGGTAATAGTCGGTGGGGTAGATGCCTACAGAGATCAGGATCTGCCGCAGGGTAAACTTGACGTTCAGTTGTTTCACCTCGCCATACTGGTCCAGATCGAATGTGATGAATTTTTCGCGCATTGAGAGGTTGCGCCAGTGGGCCCTGAAGGTATCGTAATGCCAGTGTTCCAGGTCTGCGATCATTTCCTCATCATCCCATAATTGCATGATCAGCCGGCCGTCTTCGCCCAGGGTGATCTTTGCATTGTCATACACAATGTGGTGGTAATCGCCGGTATAGGCTTCCAATGGCCTTGAAGGGCTTGTGTTTTCTGTCCGGTGGCCTTCGATGGCTGCACGGCGTTCCATGGCCCTGGCCTTATCTTCTATGTAGGTGTCAAAAAAATGCGCATGCCAGTCTTTATCTCTTTCGATGTCGAGCATACCATCCAGTATGTAATTGATCACCGCCGGCCGGAAATTACAGAACAGGTTGCTAACTACCAGTATTCCGAGGTCTTTTTCAGGAAGCAGTACCAGGAAAGAGGTCATGCCATCTGTAGCACCGCTGTGTTGCGATACCCTGTATCCTTCATACTGGCGTAAGCCCCAGCCCAGCCCGTATCCACGGAGTGGCTCGGTCATGGGGTCTTCCAGCCTGAACACCTGTTGCGGCTGGGGTGTTTCCAGGATATTTTCCCGGCTGATCAGGCGTTTTCCTTGGTATACACCGGCTTCGCCCAGCTGAAAAATCATCCACCGGGCCATATCATATACGGAGGCGTTGACTGATGCAGCGGGGCCGATGTTGTCGAAGTTGCGCCGGGGGATAATCTGCACTTCCCCGAAGATCTCCTGGTGGGGCCATGCGGCATTGTTGGTGTTGCTTATTTGTGTAATGGACGTGTTGGCAGAGGTCATGTCGAGCGGGGCAAATATCCGTTCGGCCATGAATTCATGCCACGACATGCCCGAAACGGCTTCCAGCACCAGGCCGGCCACCATATACATCATATTGCTGTAAATATAACCCGACCGGTAGGGCTGTTCAAACGGCATGTGGCGGATGAAACCTGCGATGGTTATCGGATCACGGCTGGGCATAAAACGGAGCCGGTTTCCGGTAAACCGTCCGATGCCTACCTGGTGCGACAACAGATCGCGTATGCTTATCTGCTCGGAGACCCATGGGTCTGAGAGGGTGAACCACGGTAAGTGGTTACGCACCCTGTCGTCCCAGTGTAGCTTGCCCTCGTCAACCAGCATACCCAGTGCTGTGGCCGTCATGGCCTTGGTAAGGGAGGCCATCCCGAATACGGTGTGTTCGTCGACGGCCTCATCCGAACCCAGCTTGCGCACACCGAAGCCCCGGCCATAGACCAATTCACCGTTTTGTACCACGGCCACTGCCATGCCAGGGATGCCCCAATCGGCCATGCCGCGCTCCATAAATTCAGGCAGGCCGGCCAGGCTGGTTGAAGCAGGCCCCGCCGCCCTGCCAGAGACAGGCAGCAGAACGACAGATGCCGCGATGATGGCAAATAATACTGCAGGACGGATTGCTTTTGATGAAAAGTAAAACATAAAATAAACGTTTATGAATGATTCAAATGGGCTTACATCATGGAGGTGTTTTTACGGGTCAATCAATTTTTCCGCATAATTGAAGTTGGCCGGAATCCCCCCCGTATGCCAGAACAATACATTGGTCCCGGTTCTCAGGAACCCCTTTTGCATATGGTGCATCATTCCGTAAAATGCACGTCCTGTATATACCGGGTCAAGCAAAATGCCTTCGGTGCGGGCCAGTATGCCGATGGCTTCTTTTTCCTGGTGGGTGACCACGCCGTAACCTGCTTCCTCATATCCCCTGATCATGGGGAGTTGATCAAGACTGGTAGTGTCTTTTATATCCAGGTTCCGGATGCCTTCATTGACAAGATTCCGGATGATATTTTCCAGCGATTGGCCTGCTGTTTCCTGTTTATCGATGCGTATTGGCATGAGTGTAGCGCCCAGTCCGCAGATTGCTTTGCCCAGCATAAGGCCTGCCTGCATTCCCCCCGAACTGGAGGCAAAAAAGATGTAATCGATGTCGAGGCCTTCCCGGTCGAGTTGTGTTTTCAATTCGCCTGCAGCTTCCAGGTAACCCATAGCGCCGGTTATGTTTGAACCGCCATAAGGGATGATGTAAGGCTTATAACCCTTTTCTTTTAATTGTTTGGCTAACAAGTCCATGTCCTCACCCTTGCGTTGTGCACCTGTGTAGTGGATCGTAGCACCAAAAATGGTGGAAAGCAGCAGGTTCCCGGTATGTTCACCGGGGCTATCCCCCCCAAGGAGCAGATGACATTTCAGCCCGGCCATGTTGCAGGCGGCTGCTGTTTGCCGGCAATGGTTTGATTGTTGTGCACCGCCTGTAATCACCGTGTCGGCTCCCTTTGCCAGGGCATCGCCAATAAGATATTCCAGTTTGCGCGTCTTGTTTCCACCGGTGGCCAGGCCCGTGTGGTCATCGCGTTTGATAAACACCCGGTAATCCGGATACATCGCAGAAAAATTCTTCAATTCGTGCAAAGGTGTCGGAAAAAACCCCAAAATAAATTTATTCACACCAACCCTCATATATATAATACTAATTGCTAAATACTAAATACTAATTACTAATTACTTACTTCTACAGTGGCCAAAACACCGGCAACAGCAACATGGCAACGACCATAACCACCAATGTAAGAGGCACACCTATTTTAATGTAATCAATGAAGCGATACCCCCCCGGACCCATTACCAGCAGGTTTGCGGCATGCGACACCGGACTCATAAATACGGCTGCGGCGGCTATGGCTATGGCCATCATTGCGGTATGGGGTGATATGCCGAAACTGGCCGAGGCCTCCAGGGCGATGGGCGACATAATGACAACCAGGGCGGCAGGATGTATAGCAATAGTGAAGATTGAGGTCAGCAGGTAAAGTCCTGCAATAACACCCCAGGGGCCAAAATAGCCAAATACATTCACGACGCCTGAAGCCAGTAAGCTTGCTGCACCGGTCTGCTGCATGGCGGTGCCCAGGGGGATCATGCCGGCGATCAAAAAGACGGCGCGCCACTCAATTGCCCGGTAGGCTTCTTCCATTTTCAAACAGCCGGTGAGTACCATCAGGGCAATACCGGCCACCGCTGCAATGGCAAGTGGAACGAACCCCAGCAACACAGGAATCAGAATGCCTATCATCACAATGACTGATGTCAGTGCCTTTCCGGTACGGGTAGGTTGCCGGGCCATTTCGGTGAGAAGGATAAAATCGGGTTCACTATCGATGAGTTCCAACTTGTCTCGTTTACCATAGATTAATAAGGCTTCCCCGACCCTGAGCGGCATATTATGCAGATTTATCCGATGCACTTGACCTTCCCGCCATATGGCCAGAACAGTGAGGCCATATTTTTGGCGGAAATTAATTTCGCGCAAGGTTTTTCCGGCCAGTAAAGACCGTGGAGCCAGAACCACCTCGGCCATTTGAATGTCGTCCGATTCAAGGCTTTGTATTTCCGGAACCGTTTTATCCATCAGTTCGAGTTCCTGCAGTCCGATCAGCAATGGCAGGTCATCAATATTGCCTTTAACAAGCAAGCGGTCATTTTTCTCAATGGTGGTGCCCGGCGAATAGGGCATCAGTTTATTGTCCTGTTGAAAAATGCCGATGGCTGTCAGGCCAAAGGCACTGCCGATCTGACTTTCCGCAATAGCCCTTTCAAAAAGACGGGCATCATCACTCACATCCATTACGAAAAGCACTTCGTCGAGCTTGTAGGTTTTGATCAGTTTGTCAGGCGGTGTTTTTATTATATTGTCGATCATCCCTTCTTTTTCCAATATATCGAGTCGTTCGTGCGGCCCTTGTAAAAGCAGAATATCATTATGGTTCAGAATGACTTCCTGCAATCCGGAGCGCATGATCTGGCCGGACCTGTTGACGGCCAATACGTTTAATCCCAGTCGCTTTCTGAAATCGGTATCTTGCAGCCTTATGCCAGCCAGGGTGGATTTTCCTGCAACAGTGGCTTCGAAAATCTGCAGGTCCTGGGTCAGCAATGCGCGGATATCCATATTCAATTCAGATGGAATGATCAGTTGCCAGTGCTGCATGGCCTTTAATGCATCTATGTTTCCCTGGACGTGCAGTTTGTCATTACTCTGTATGATGGTGTTGGGACCCGGGTCGAGCAAGGTGGTTTTGCTTCTGATGATGGCCATTACATTAAGGCCCAATCCTGCCCTTAGCCGGCTTTCTTTGAGTGTTTTTCCTGCCAGTGAAGAAGTTGGTTTGACTTTTAAGAGGAAGGTGCGCTTTTGTAAATCATATGATTCAGCAGGAATAACGCCAGTGAGTTTTTTTGTTTCACTGATGGCATCGTGGCGGGGTAAAAAATGCCTGCCAATCAACGCCATAAATACCACGCCGGCCAGCAATGCCCCAACACCAATTGGTGTATAGTCGAAGAGCATAAAAGGCCTGTGGCCACTATCTTCCAGCGCATAACTTATCAGCAGGTTGGGTGGTGTTCCTATCAAAGTGGTCAGTCCGCCCAACATGGATCCGAAGGCCAGAGGCAGCAGCAACCTGGAAGGGGAAATGTTTTTGGCACGGGCCATATCCATCACTACGGGAAGCATCAGGGCAACCACCCCTACGTTGTTCATGAATGCAGACATCACTCCGGAAGAAAGCATGATCAGAGCTGTAAGCCTGCCTTCACCCCTGCCCGCCAAATACAATACCTGGCGGCCGATGATTCTGGCCACCCCGGTCTGATACAAGGCAGCGCTTAATATGAACATCGCCCATACCGTAACAACGGCCGGATTACTGAATCCGGCCAGGGCCTCGTGGGGGGCAATAATACCGGTAAAGGCCAGGCTGGCCAGAACCAGCAAGGCCACAATATCCATCCGGAACCAACCTGTAAAGAACAAAAGGAGGGCTATGCCAAGAATGCTGAATACAAGAATAATTTCTGTCGTCATAGAAAGTAACCCATATGCCTGTCGAAACAGGAATTCAGTAAATGTAGCGCTGGGTGGCCAGCGACTGGTCCATGGCTGGCATCATATGTGAAGGCCGCGCTATGTAATCAATGAAGTCCGGAATACCAAACACATGATCCGTTATCCGGAGTTCAATTGCTTCGTCCGGTTCAAAATATATGGTCAGATCAAAGCCTGATTCCGGGGGGGCAAAATAACGCAGGCTATGCCAGCTGGTACCCCGATAGGGCCGCAAGGGATGCCTGGCATGGTCTTCCAGCTGTATTTCCAACCCATCCATCCCGGCACTGATATAAGTGGAAATCCAGGCGGCACCCCGCTCCGAACGGATATTTAATGTCAGGCTTCGTTCCCCGTTTACCAGTGTGTCCTGTAAAATACGCGCCACCGGTGGCTGCATTGCTTCAGAATCAGCCGGCCACGCCAGGTGGTCTCTGGTGTTGAGTGGAAAAAAATCTGTCATTTGAATCCTGTTGGGATGATCTGTAAGAAACTGACGGGTAAACGCATCGGGCCGGCTATCAGTCGATACCCAAAGTGATTTGTTGGTTACACCATTAAAGACGTATAGGATGTTGTTGGGTTTTCGGTGCCGCTTATCATACTCCAGGCCAATGGATCCTGTCAGCAGGAAAAACAGACCGGCCAATAAGATCAATATGGGAATCATATAGGGCTTATATTTTGTGATGATATCCATATGGGGGATCAACAGCCCCATCATCAGGCCAATGAGCAGCATGGCAACCCCGATCATTTCGAGCCCCATGGCCACAGAGAAAAGTTGGCTGATGACCGGAAACCATGTTAATGCCGGAATGGCAAAGAGTACCAGTATAATGGCCTGAAATACCGGCTTTTGACCGTGGGGTGTCATAAAAATAAGAATTCCTGCAGCCAGCAGACTGAATGTCAGCGGCCAGATAAACAAAAAGCTGCCCCCGGGCATTGAAAATGTGACAAAAAGCATGAGCACGGCCCAGCTGATCAGGGCGCCTGCCGAAAGGTCCCATAACCCTGCGGGTTTTTTGAACACCAGAAACAAAACAAGACTTACCGCAATAGCAGCAAAAATACGCCAGGCACTTAACTGTCCGCCCAGTATCATCAGGGCAAGGATCACTGCCAGAAGAATGAATAACTGCCAGGCTTTGACCCCCCTGCCGATCATGCGGTAAAAGATCAGGGAAAAGGCTGCAGAAATTCCGGTAAAACCGAGCATCAAAGTCTGATGGCTGTATTCGAGTAGCAGGTGGTCGCTGCCGGGATAATACCTGGCCAGAATGTGATAGATCGAGTAAATCAGGGTAAAAAGTATGAGCAGGTACAAGAGGAAAGCCACGATGCCAAATATTGCCCCCAGGGGGGTCATGGCCTTTCTGATGATCCCCAGTGTAATTACCAGTAACAAAATAATGAATACGGCAATGGCAAGTGGAATGGCCCAACTGTATGGATAATATAAAAATCCGTTACCGGGGGTGTTGAAATATATGGCATTCTGGTCCGCTTCAAAATCCAGGGGCTGATTGCCCAATTCCAGGGCTATGGCAGTGATATATGATCCGTGATGCTGTATGGAGCGCAGGTCGGTATTCTCCAGGTTGTCGCCTGCGGTATGATAGTCGAATGCCTGGTTGATATAAGCCATGTTGAGTCCCTGGAATCCCCTGTTTTTAAAGGGACTGAAGTCGGTGTCGTTGGGCATGCGGGCGTAAATTTCATACGACAGCGAATTGGCTGCGGGATGCGGTACCGTTTTGGCGAATGCTGATATCGCTTTGAGGTTGTTAAAACCGGTTTCAAACATAATACTTTGACCGCTCGTTCCCCTGGCTTCCAGATTGACCACAAAGCGGACATCTCCGGCCCACGGGTGGTCATCCAAAAAAGCCCTGGCGCCAAGCAGCCCGACTTCTTCGCCATCGGGGAAGAAAAAAATGAGGTCGTTCTTAAGTGGGGGATGGTACTGAAGCAGGCGGATCAATTCAAGCATGGCCACTACTGCTGATCCGTTGTCGGAAGCTCCGTATGCGTCCATAACGGTGTCGTAATGGCCCATGAACATAATGGCCTGGCCGCATCCTGTGCCTGGAATGCGGGCCAGGATGTTGCCTAGTGTGGCTGCCCGTTGCATATTGGGCTCATAATAACCGGTCAGATGCATCCGGGGGTTAACATCCAGTTCTTCCAGCCGGTCAATGATATACTGCCGCACCACTTCATTGGCCTGGCTGCCAATAGGGTTCTTCATAGAAGCGATGTAAGAAAGATCCGTTAAAGTACGTTCGGCTGAAAACTCATTGACGGGGGCATCGAATGGGATAACCGCCGGCGGGGTGTTCAAGCGGAATGAAATAAACACGATAAAGAGTATGGCCAGGGTCACCGCCAGACCTATAATCAGGTTTTGTTTGTTTTGGTTTTTCATTGACCTCATGTTTTTATGCTGATTGGTTTCAGCGATTATTTATTGAGGCTTTTAAACACTTGCAGGTCTTGCTCACTAAAAAGCACCATGCGGATCCGTTTCAGGTGCTGCAGTTCGGGAATTGTATTGTTAATGGTTTTCAGCGCGATACCGGCTGCTTCATTGATCGGGTAACCGAAAGCGCCTGCCGAAATGGCCGGGAAAGCTATGGATTCTATGTGTTTTTGATCTGCCAGCTTCAGGGCATTGCGGTAACAATCGGCCAGTAGCTTGTCTTCCGGCTTGTCTACCCCGTAAACAGGGCCAAGGCAATGGATTACGTAGTCGTTCGGAAGATTGTGCCCCCCGCTAATTACTGCCTGTCCGGGACGAATGGGGCCCATTGGGTGGCACTCTTCTTCCAGTCCCGGACCGGCGGCGCGATGAATGGCGCCGGCTACTCCGCCACCGATGCGCAACTGTGCATTGGCGGCATTTACAATGGCACTGATGTCTGGCTGATTGGCGATATCGCCACGGACCAGTTCTATTTTTATCCGGTGTTCTTGCCCGCTTTTTTTCATATCGGTAAGCCTAAATTCCACCAAAGTTAAAAAAAATCATACGCATTTGCATAACTTTGCAGCCGCCACAGGCTTTTGTTATTATTCCACGAGGATCATCATGCAACACAACAATAAACCACATGGCGTTCACTGGTTGGCGCTGGCCATCCTGGTATTGGTATGGGGCAGTTCTTTTATACTGATCAAACGTGGGTTGGTCGCTTTTAGCAGTATGGAGGTCGGTGCAATGCGCATTGCCATTTCCTTTATTGTGTTGTCGCCCCTGCTCATCTGGCACCTGAAAAAGGTTCCACGGCGGGCATTGATCTATTTTATCATGGCGGGTATTATTGGCAATGGCTTACCTCCTTTTTTGTTTGCTGTGGCACAAACGGTTATTGACAGTTATATGGCCGGTGTGTTGAACTCCCTGACTCCTTTGTTTACCCTGCTGATCGGAGTCCTGTTTTTTGGCATACACACACGGTGGATCAATGTATTGGGGGTAGCGATTGGCCTTAGTGGGGCCATTGGCCTGTTGTCGGTAGCTAACGGAGGCCAGCTGAACAATGCATGGTATGGATTGCTGGCTGTGACGGCTGCTGTTTGCTATGCCATCAATATGAACCTGATCAAGCGCTACCTGTCCGGCTTTAGCGCCCTTACCATTACTTCCGTTGTGTTTATGTTCATCGGGATCCCCTCGCTGATTTATTTGTTTGCCGGAAGCAATATGATATCTATCCTTGCCAATGACCCCCGCGGATGGGAAAGTTTCGGTTATATTGCCATCCTGGCTGTGGTGGGTACGGCTGTGGCCATGATTATCCACAACTGGCTCATCAAGCAGACATCTGCCCTGTTTACCTCCACGGTGACGTATTTGATGCCCATTGTGTCGATCATGTGGGGGATTGCCGACGGGGAGGCGTTCCTTATCCTGTATCTGCTCTGGATCGGGCTCATCCTGGCCGGTGTGTACCTTGCAAACAGGAAAGCCCGGGGCTTATAAAAAATTTTCTTTTGATGCATTGCAGCCTGATAAAATTATATTATCTTTGCACCCCCAATATTTGGGTAACCCATTTAATTCAGAATAAGAAATGTACGCAATTGTTGAAATAGGCGGTCAGCAGTTTAAAATACAAAAGGAGCAGAGACTTTTTGTGAACCTGCTGGACAACGAAGCGGGCAGTGAACTGGAGTTTGACAAGGTCATGTTGTTGTCCGATGGCGATAAGATCAAGGTTGGAAAACCCCTGGTAAAAGGCGCGAAAATCAAGGCAAAGGTTTTGGATCATGTAAAAGCCGATAAGATATTGGTCTTTAAAAAGAAAAGAAGAAAAGGCTATCAAAAGATGAATGGTCATCGCCAGCCGATGACACAGATCCAGATCGAGGACATTACCGCTTAAACATTGGCAATCGAAAAAAATAGCATATTATGGCACACAAGAAAGGAGTTGGCAGCTCACGCAACGGACGCGAATCGCACAGCAAGCGGCTCGGTGTTAAGATATTCGGTGGTTCTATGGCCATTGCAGGCAATATTATTGTAAGGCAACGCGGAACCAGGCATTACCCGGGCCAGAACGTTGGTATGGGTAAAGACCATACACTGTATGCCCTGGTTGACGGCAAGGTGGTATTCAGGAAAACATACGGAAACAAATCCTATGTCAATGTGAAACCTGTGATGGAAGCCATGCCGGAAGTCCTCCCCAAAAAGAAGCCTGTAAAAGATACAGCAGAAGCTAAAAGTCCTGCCAAAGCAGCTGCAGAAACTGATGTTGCTGTAATGGAAGCGGAAGCCCCTGCAGAAAAAAAGGTGGCTGTCAAGAAAGAGAGTCCGGCGGAAAAGCCGGCCACAGCCAAAAAGCCGACTGCAACCAAAAAGCCGGCCACAGCCAAAAAGCCGACTGCAACCAAAAAGCCGGCCACAGCCAAAAAGCCGACTGCAACCAAAAAGCCGGCCACAACCAAAAAAACAGCTACGGCAAAAAAAGCAAGCACCACAAAAAAAGCGTCCACTGAAAAGAAATCAAGTGCTGCAAAAAAAGCGGCACCCAAAAAGAAAGAGGACAAGGAATAAGATTTGAAAATCCCACCGGCTGAAAGACCGGACACAGATAAATCACTTATAAAATCCTGCTGCGGCAGGATTTTTTTATGCCGTATTTCTTTTTAAATTTGATCTCATGATTGATATACAGCAAATACGCGATAACAGCCAGGAAGTGATCCGGCGTTATCAGGTCAGGAATTTTGAGGCCGCTGTCCTGGTGGAGGACATCCAGAAAAAAGATGCCCTGCGCCGCCAGACACAAAAGCAACTGGACGATACCCTGGCTGCAGGCAATGCCCTGGCCCGAAAGATTGGTGAATTATTCAAGTCGGGCAAAGCCCATGAAGCCGAACACCTGAAGGATGAATCGGTACGCTTGAAAAAACAGGCCAAAGATCTGCAGGAACAACTGGATGCGCTCTCGCTTGCATTGAACGGCCTGATGACGCAATTGCCCATGTTGCCCCATACTTCGGTTCCAGCAGGCCGTTCGGAAAAGGACAATGAAATTGTCAGGGAAGAGGGGGATATGCCCCAAATGGGCCCTGATGCGCTACCGCACTGGGACCTGGCAAAAAAATATGATATAATTGATTTTGAGGCGGGCACCAAGGTAACTGGAGCGGGATTTCCTGTGTACAAAGGCAAAGGCGTCCGTTTACAAAGGGCCCTGATAGCTTTCTTTCTCGATGAGGCTGCAAAGGAGGGTTATACAGAATATCAACCACCCCTTTTGGTAAATGAAGACTCGGCCTTTGGCACAGGACAACTGCCCGACAAGGACGGACAGATGTACCAGGTACCATCCGATAAACTGTACCTCATTCCTACCTCAGAAGTGCCTCTTACTAATATTTTCAGGGATACCATTCAGCGCGAAGAGGACCTTCCGCTCAAGTGTACGGCCCATTCGGTATGTTTCCGCAGGGAAGCGGGGTCTTATGGCAAGGAAGTGCGCGGGCTCAACCGCCTGCATCAGTTCGATAAGGTGGAAATCGTTCAGGTGACCCATCCGGAAAAAAGTTATGCCATCCTCGATGAAATGGTAGACTATGTGGCTTCATTGCTCCGGAAACTGGAGCTTCCTTTTCGTGTATCACGCTTGTGTGGTGGCGACCTTGGATTTGCATCTGCGCTGACATATGATATAGAGGTTTTTTCTGCTGCACAAAAACGTTGGTTGGAAGTAAGCTCAATATCCAATTTTGAGACCTACCAGTCGCAGCGTATGAAACTTCGGTTCCGCTCAAAAGATGGCAAGAACCTGCTGGCACACACACTCAATGGCAGCGCACTGGCCTTGCCCCGCATTATGGCGGCATTGCTTGAAAACAACCAGGGCCCGGAAGGGGTTCGTGTTCCCCGGGTGCTGCACGCTTATACCAGGTTTGAGGTGATTGGTTGATTTGTAACATTATATTGGGATGGGCATACATGTATTCATAATAAACAGGTGTTTTTTGAAGGCATTGTCTGTGTTGGTTCTTTTGGCGTCGGCCTCAATAGTTTTTGCACAGGATACAGCGGATGAGCGCCTGGCTGCCCAGTATTTCAGGGAAGGCCGGTTTGAGCAGGCCCTTGTGTTGTATGAGGAGTTGTTTGAGGACAATCCGTCGCATTCGAACTATAACCATTACCTGCAAAGCCTCCTGGCCCTGGAAGAATTCCGGCGTGCCGAAAGGATTGTGCGGCGTCAGGGAGATCATCACCCGGGTGATATTCGTTACCAGGTTGACCTGGGGTGGGTACATCACCGTGCAGGCAATAACCGCAGGGCGCGCCGGCAGATGGACGCCCTGATCGGTGACCTTAAGGCCGTCAGGCAGGATGTGTTTGACCTTGCCATGGCTTTTGAAACACGCGGATTTCTCGATCTTGCGCTGGAAACATATATGCATGGCCGGCGTCTGCTTGGTGAGCAGCATCCGCTGCACCTGCGTATTGCCGGCATCTATGAAAAGAAAGGCGAATACAGGTCCATGATGGAAGAATATCTGGACTACCTGAACAAGCACCGGGAAGAAATGGAAAGGGTCAGGGGCATGCTGCAGGATATGATTGCCAACGACCCCGGCTTTGAGCGCAATGATGCCTTGCGGGCGGTATTGCTCGCAAATACCCAGCGCGATCCTGAAAATATCATGTATTCGGAAATGTTGTTGTGGCTGTCTGTTCAGCAACAGGATTTCAGAATGGCGTTTATGCAGGCCAGGGCACTTGACCGCCGCCTGCAACAGGAGGGCAAACCGGTATTGGAAGTGGCCTCCCTCAGTACCGGCAACAGGAATTACCGGATCGCTGCCGATGCCTACCGCTATGTGCTGGAAATGGGTGAAAACAGCCCACATTATCTGGATGCCCTTGTCGGCTACCTGAATGTCCGTTTTTTATCTGTCATTGATGATTATCAGTACACCGAAGAAGACCTGCTGGATATTGAGCAGGAATACAAGCAGGCCATTGAGCAGTTGGGTGTGGGTGCCAGGACGGTACAACTGGTGCGTAACCTGGCCAAACTTCGGGCGTTTTATCTTCATAATACAGATGAAGCCATTGAATTGCTGGAAGCCACCCTTGACCTCCCGAATATTTCAAACCGTGTCAAGGGGGAATGCCGCATTGAGCTTGCCGATATTCTGGTGTTGACCGGGGAGGTATGGGATGCTACCTTGTTATATTCGCAGGTAGACCGTATGTTCAGGGATGACCCCCTGGCACATGAAGCCAAATTTAAGAATGCCCGTTTAACCTATTTCATCGGGGAATTTGACTGGGCAAAAGTACAACTCGATGTGCTCAAGGCCGGTACTTCCCGCCTCATTGCCAACGATGCAATGAGGTTGTCGCTCAGGATCCAGGACAATCTTGGTGTGGGTGGGGACCCCGAGCCTTTGCAACTGTTTGCCAGGGCGGAGCAACACATGTTTATGAACAACTATGCAAATGCTACACTGACGCTCGATTCAATCAGTGTGCGTTTTCCCAATCATCAGATCAATGACGATGTCCTTTATGCACGTGCCGAAATCATGCGCCACAGGGGCGATTATACATCTGCCGACAGCTTGCTTTCCCTGATTGTGGAAAAATATCCGCATGGGCTGTTGGCTGATGAAGCATTATTCCAGAGGGCGGATATGCATCATCATTATTTCAATCAACATAATAAAGCCATGACCCTGTACCAGCAGCTGATGCTTGATTACCCGGGAAGCATTCATACGATTACGGCACGGAACCGTTTCAGGATACTCCGCGGGGATATGGTAAACTGAAAACATCCGCATCGTGTCACAATACATATCACCAAAAAAATCATTGGGCCAGCATTTTTTGCTAGATCCCAATATTGCACGCAAGATCGCTGCCAGCCTTACCGGGTACGGCAATTATAAGCACGTTCTGGAAATTGGGCCGGGTACGGGCATGCTCAGCAAACACCTTATAGGCAATGAAAAGTACTGCTGGGTCGGACTGGATGTTGACAAGGATGCCATCGCCTACCTAAAAAACACCTATCAGTCAGAGGATGAACGGATTATAGAAGGAGACTTTCTCCGTCATGACCTGCATGGCCTTTTTGGGAATGAGGCATTTGCCATTATCGGAAACTTCCCTTATAATATTTCTTCCCAGATCATATTCAGGGTATTAAATCATCGAAAATATATCCCTGAGGTGGTGGGTATGTTTCAGAAGGAACTTGCTTTGCGCATTGCGGCACCACCCGGAAGTAAAGTCTATGGCATTCTCAGTGTTTTAACCCGGGCATTTTACGATGTGAAGGTTTTGTTCCATGTGGAGCCACATGTTTTTGTGCCACCCCCCAAAGTGCAATCGACCGTAATACGGCTCACAAGAAAAGATTCATTTATTCTGGAATGTGATGAATCCATGTTTTTTACAGTGGTCAAAACCGCTTTTAACCAGCGCAGAAAAACTTTGAAAAACAGCCTGAAAAACTTACCGGTCGAATGGGGCAAACTGCCTGCCGGCCTTATGAAAGAAAGGCCTGAACGCCTGGATGTAATTGATTTTGTTGAAATTGCCCGGAATATCAGGGTAAACAATGGATAAGGCGTAATTTCTTTTTCTAGACAAAAGAAAGTATTTTTGCGGGTAACAGGTCAAATCATCTTTTTATGACAACAAAGAAGTTTAACACATTTGAGTACGCCGGTGAGGTGGTTATGGGGCCTTCCGGGTCTGAGGGTCTGTATCGTCAGGAAAGTTTTGAGACCCCTTATGGTCATGTGGTTATTTTGGCTGCCAATGAAGGTGTTGATGAAAGACAGGCACAAATTACCGGACTGGCCATTGAACGCATCAGGTATTATCTGGAACATGAAACGGAGGATGATGTGGCCAAAGTAACCCAAAATGCATTGATATATACCAGTGGGTATATTGATCAGCTGGCCAGGAAAGATCCTGAACAAAGGCCCGTTCGCCTGAGTTGCCTGTGTGTGTTGTTCCATGATGAAAAGATCTATTATTCCAGGCTTGGTGATGTGTGCCTCCTTATTTCGACCGAGAAAAGAATCTATCCGCTTTTACAGGCCGCCGGACAGCATTATGAAGGGGGAGAGTCGGGTGAGGCAGAAGGGGAGGATGATAGCGTATATATGGGACAGGGCCCGCTGGCTCATCCTGATACGGCCCCGGAAGCTTTTGAGCCCGTAGACGGGGACAAACTTTTATTGGGGGCCGGTTCGGTTTGCCGGTACATACACACCCGGACAATAAAAAAAATCCTTCAAGACCCTATGCCTGCCCAGACCAAGGTTTCGAGGGTGCTCAGATATGCAGGCGATAAAAGCGGGCAGCAGGCGGCGGCTTTTGTGATGCTTTGTTTTTATAACCTGACAAATACCGTAAGGACGTGGCCGGAAGGCCACCAGGCGGAAGGAAAGAAACAGGCCGCGCAAAAGCCGGTAAAATCCGATTCGTCAAAAAGATCAAGGATCCTGAAAAGCGTACTTGCCGTCCTGGGTATTATTTTGGTGGCTTATATGTTTTATGAGCTCTTTATTTATGATCCGCATCCGACCGTGGACGTACCAAGGGCTTTTGAAGCCGTTGAGCCGGTGGTGTCTCCTGATGTTCCGGAAGATGTGGCAGAGGCAGTTGAAGAAATGCCACCCCCCTTGCCGGATGATTTTCCCTATACAGTCCGGACGGGGGATACCTGGGGGCTCATATACAACCAATTTGGTGTGTGTTCATGGTTTATTATCAACCATCCCCCCAACAGGGGCCGGTTTGGCAGGGAGGGCAGCCTGATTGCAGGAGAAAGACTCCGGATCCCGGTTAAATATTCGGGATTTGCCAACATGAACCCATATTACTATAGTGAGTTTACCACTGATAAGGTGGGTAGCACCTGCGAGCATGCCGGCAGGGAATTCCTGGAAGCTTTTGAGGCAACGATTCAATCGCAATAGCCCAATGAACAATGCTGGTGACGTATTATTTCTTGACTCCACCCATCCCTCATTGGCAGAGGCGTTAACAAAAATCGGCTATCGATGCTTTTTTAAACCGGATATATCCGTTGAAGGCCTGATTCAGATGATGCCCGGGCTGAGCGGGATTATTGTGCGAAGCCGATTCAAAATCGACAAAAACATTTTACAGCATGCCGTCCGTCTTCGTTTTATCGGCAGGGTGGGCAGCGGTCTGGAAAATATTGATGTGGCTTATGCTAAAAGCAGGGGCATTGTTTGTTTGAATTCACCCGAGGGCAACCGGCAGGCGGTGGGAGAGCATGCGGCAGGTATGTTGCTGGCCCTGGTAAATAAGATATGTGTTGCCGACGGGGAAGTCCGGAAAGGTCTATGGAAGCGGGAGCAGAACCGGGGCATTGAGCTCAGTGGAAAAACACTGGGCATTATTGGATATGGAAACACTGGCAGTGCCTTTGCCCAATGCATCAGTGGCTTTGGCATGAAGGTATTGGCCTATGACAAATATAAAAGCGGTTTTGGTTCGCATCTGGCAAAGGAAGCGGATATGGAAGAGATTTTCCGCTGTGCGGATGTGCTTAGCTTGCATATTCCTTTGAATGAAGAAACAAGATACCTGGCGGATGCAAAGTATTTTTCAAAATTTAAAAAAAGGATCTATTTGATCAATACATCCAGGGGCGAAGTGGTTAACACTGAAGGCCTGCTGGCTGCCCTTGAGTCGAGACAGATCCTGGGGGCGGCCCTGGATGTGCTGGAATATGAGCATTTGTCGTTTGAGCACCTTGACACAGACTCCCTGCCCGGGTCGTTCCGGCGATTGGCAGAACTGCCCAATGTGGTCCTTACGCCGCACGTAGCTGGCTGGACCAACGAATCACAGGTAAAATTATCCACAGTGCTGGCAAAGAAAATCAGCGATTTACCCATCCACTGATCAGGTCTTCTTCCTGACCACCATCTGTAGTGTTGTTCTGCTTTTTTGTTCCAGGACTACCTCCCTGCCTTTGATTAATTTGTCTATGCATGCCCTGGTGTAGTGCCGTACCGTGATCAGCTCAAGGTTTGCATTGTATTTGACATGAAAGTTCTTTTTCAGGTCGCGCAGCAGGGCTGGTGTTTTGGTCTTGTCGTGGTCAAAACAGGCCGAGAAGCTGAGGGCTGAATTTTGCATCAGGTTCATCTTAACGCCATGGCTGGCAAAATCGGCGAATATTCTTGACAGCTTATGTTCTGCAATAAAGCTGAAGTCCAGCGAAAAAATGGATACCAGAACCTGCTTGAATTTGAAAATATAGGACGGCACCTGTTTGTCATTGGATTCGTTGTTGTTGATGAGAGAACCCGGAAGCGACGGGTGGGCAAATGATTTAACCCGGAGAGGAATGTTTTTGCTCAGCAGTGGTTTAAGGGTGTTTGGGTGAATGACTGTGGCCCCGTAATAGGATAATTCAATGGCTTCCTGGTAACTGATGTTTTCGAGCAATACTGTGTCTTTAAGAATTTTCGGATCGGCATTCAATAAACCGGGCACATCTTTCCAGATAACAAGTTCTGAGGCATTGAGGGCGTATGCGATAATGGCTGCACTAAAATCAGAGCCTTCCCTGCCAAGGGTGGTGGTAAAACCCTGGGAGGTTCCCCCGATAAAGCCCTGGGTGGTTACCAGCGGGGGCCGATCCGCATCCTTGCTTTTTTGTAGATAAGGAATAAGCTGCTCTTGTATGGTCTGCGATGTCAAGATCCAGTCGACAGTTGCATCCCTGAAGTTGGCATCGGTGATAAACAGTTTCTGTGCGGCAAAGAGTTGATTGTGCAACCCCGTTTCTTTCAGGTAGGTACTGATAATCTGGCTGGACACCATTTCGCCGGTTGATACAATGCGATCGTATTCATAGTTGTAGTTGTTGCCGGGCGGTTCGTTAATATAGTAAAAGAGCTGATAAAAGGATTGTTCCAGTACGCTGAACACAGGATGGGTGTGGTCGGGGAAAAGACCCCGGGCCACCTGCAAATGCATGGTCTTGATCTTTTCGAACATCATCAGCATGCCCTGTTTGTCTCCCTCCATAAAGCATCCACAAAGTTTTTCGAGGGCATTGGTGGTTTTGTCCATGGCAGACAGCACCACCACCAGTGGCTCTGTACCATGCTGGTCTTTGATGATCCGGGCCACGTTTTGCACAGAGGCGGGATCTTTAACGGAGGCCCCACCAAACTTGAATACGCGCATACCTTGATTATATTGATGAAGGATGATCGTAATGCCTTACAAATGTAGAGAAAATTTGTTGAGAAAAAGAAACCCCGGCCGGATTACCGGCGGGGTTTCAATCACAATAAAGGGAAATATATAATAAGGGGAATTTACCGGTGTTAATTGTCCTTCAGGGCTTCCTTCAGTTTTTTACGGGTAAAGAATATGCGGCTTTTCACTGTGCCGATACTCAGGTCAAGCTTTTCAGCGATTTCTTTGTATTTATAACCCTTATTGTACATCTCAAACGGCAAACGTTGCTCAGGGCTGATCTTGCCTATGGTTTTATTGATTTCTTTCAATGAATAGTCAGCGTCGGGCAGGCCAATGCTGCTCGCTTTTGGCAGGTTCAGGTAGTAGAGGTCATCGGTTTTGTCCAGAATGGTGTTGTTGCGCACATTCTGGCGATAGTTGTTGATGAAGGTATTTTTCATAATGGTAAAGGTCCATGCCTTTAGGTTGGTGTTTGCAGTGAATTTTTCCCGGTTGGTCAATGCCTTCAGGTAGGTTTCCTGTACCAGGTCCTGGGCGTCTTCGTAATTCGAGGTCAGGGTGTAGGCAAAGTATTTCAGGTTTTTCTGCAATCCCAGTAATTTATAGTTGAATTCTACTGCTGTCATGACGTTATGAATTTTACGAATTGTTTAATTATTTAATAGCAAAATTAAACAAAAAATTATAAGATGCAAACATTTTAAAATTTTTTAACAAAATATGTTGAGTAATATGTGAGTTCTGTATAACATAATGCATTGTTTGCGGTATAAAATTAGGTATTAAAATGCATTAATACAAAGAAAGCTGTTTAATTTTTGTTAAATTTTTAAAGCCAAAAATGCAGATGTGTTTTTTTCCCATTAAACACTGAAGCATGTCAACCGGCGGTAAAATAATGAAGATATGGAGGCGGGTTATTTGAAAAATAAATGGTCAGAGTGTGGTCAGGAGCTTTTTAAAGGATTCCGCATCGCAGAATGAGATTACGTTGTCAGAAACAGAAAGCTCATTGTTCTGCAATTGTATGCCTGTTATAAAGATCTTCTTTTCCGGGAGACTTTGCGAAAGACGTTTAAGATAAGCAGGAATTTCTTTACGGTTGAGTGCTGCCACAAAATAAGTAAACAGATAATCCGTGTTGCGGATTTTAACGACTTCAATGATGTCTTCGAAAGGTACGGACTGTCCAAGGTAAATGACTTTGAAACCATTTTTCCTGATTAAAAAACTGTAAAACAAAAGACCCAGTTCATGCAATTCATTTTCGGGCAAAAACAACAAGAATGTTTTTGCGTCGGGAGAGGCGGGTTGGGGCTGCCCGTCGATGGCAATGATGAGTTTCTGGCGGATCAGGTTAGTGATAAAATGTTCCTGGGCTGGATTTATTGTGCCTGTAAGCCAGAGGATGCCTACTTTTTCAAGAAATGGGTACAACACATGGGTCATGCATTTCTCAAAACCCAGCTTCAGGATGGCATTGTTTAATGTATGTTCAAAGGTGTCTTCATTTATTTCGATCATCGATAGCACCAGGTTATTGATCATGCTTGCATAATCACCATTGGTGCCGGATATTTCAATGATCTTTTGATTGATATCGGCCTCATCCATCTGAGCTATGCTGGATATCTTGAACCCGTGCTTGTTGAGTGTGCTGATGTTCAGGAGTTTTTTCAGGTCACAGTCGTGGTAATACCGGATATTGGTGTCTGTGCGTTTTGGACATATAATATTATATCGCTTCTCCCACATGCGTAAGGTATGCGCTTTAATGCCGCTTAGTTTTTCGAGGTCGTTAATGGAGTAGCGTATCATTTCCTGAATTTTTACAGCACAGGATAAGTGTGCTTTCCGGCAGATTTACTCGTTAAACATATATTCGCTCAAAAAGTTCATGTCTGATGAATCAAAAAAATGCTTATATTGGGGAACTTGATTATTTAAGCCATACAAACATGGTTGCATTTCCGTATGGTATTAATGAATGATTCTTCACACTATAAAAATGACGAAGTATGGAGCTAAACACTTTGGAAATCACCGAGCAGCCAGAGGGCTACCGGTTTACCAGCATCCGTGATCTGGTAAACCGGACCCTCAATCAAAATTTTGGAAAAAACCTCACACCTGATGGTGTACCCAGCGGATTTAAGGAGCTTGACAGGGCGCTGGGAGGTTTTCAGGCGGGACAATTATACATGATTGCGGTTAAGCCGGGTATGGGCAAGACCGCTTTTTTATTGTCCCTGGCAAACAACATGGCCATAAAAGACGATTATGCGGTGGCCATATTCTCTTCAGAAAGGTCCAATATTAAGATGACCAACCGTTTGATTGAAAGTGAAACGGGAATGTCTCTGGATAAGCTGCAGTCGGGCAAATTGAAAGACAGCGAAAAAGAACATATGCTTTCGCTTCTGGGAAATATAGCCAAAGCAAAGATTTATATTGACGACACGCCTGCCTTACTGGTGGATGTACTTTCAGAAAAAATAAGGCACCTGAAGCGTATGCAGCATGTGGACCTGATCATCATTGATTATCTGGAGTTGCTTACTGCCGGTATTCCGGATAATGAAGACCGTCCTGCGCAGCTGAGACGAATTGTTGAGCGCATTCGTTCCGTTGCCCGGGAAACACAAGTGCCGGTCTTGTTGTTTTCACAATCGGTTACCCATGGCAATGGGTTTATGTCCGACAGGCGTCCCTCAATGGATGTCCTCCCGGAATTTGTGAAAAACAGCCCGGATGTGCTGATGCTATTGCATCGTAAGGTATATCCTGCGGGCAAACCGGTGAAACAGGGAAATACGGTTGAACTTCTGATCACACAGAGGGATGTCCCCGGCCAGGAGACTGTGATCCCGCTGAGTTTTATTGAGAGCATCGCAAAATTTACGGATTTATCATAATGTAAAAAGCCCGGCATGTTTTGCCGGGTTTTTTTTTGAACAAAATTAAACACTTTGTTATGGCTATCATCAATGAAAACGAAATGCGCCAGGACGCCCTGCTGGATATTGCCAAAAAGATGATATTGGCTGCCCGGACAGCCCCCAAGGCCCGTGGCATGAATAACCTGGCCATGTCAATAATTACGGGTAGTGATGTTCAGGCGCTTGCTAAGACCATGCACGAAATCGGCGAAAAAGAAAACAACCAGATATTCACTCGGGACGCCGGTAACGTACTCCATTCGGCTAAAGTGGTTGTGGTTCTGGGCACCAGGATAGAATCCCTTGGATTGAAAACCTGTGGTTTATGCGGTTTCCCCGATTGCGCATCGAAAGACAAAGCCCCTGATGTTCCCTGTGTATTCAATACGGGCGATCTGGGTATTGCCATCGGTTCGGCCGTGAGCGTGGCCATGGATGCACGTATAGACAACCGCATTATGTATACCATTGGTGTGGCAGCGAAGCAAATGGGCATTCTTGGCAAGGATTACAAGATCATCTACGGCATACCCATGAGTGCCACATCAAAAAACCCTTTCTTCGACAGGAAAAAGTAATCAAACAATTTGCAAACGATTTATTTCCTACGCCCCAGGTGTGGATACGGATGAAAGTGCCCGGCAAACAAGGCCTTGGCTGCTGCCAAAAAGTTGACATAGATGGTTTTTGGCGGTCTGCCATACCTAAATGAAAAAACGGATGATTGTGGAATACCCTATAACCATCCGTTTTTTTTCCGGTGTCTCAACAACTAAACATGCTCTACTTCACTTCCTCAAAATCCACATCTGTTACATCGTCGTTATTGTCTTTCTTTTCAGAAGATGACGCTTGCTGGTCCTGTTCTCCAGCTGCTTGTTGTTCCTGTCCCTGTGCGTGCTGATACATTTCGGCGCTGGCAGCCTGCCATGCGGCATTGAGTGTTCCCATGGCGGTGTCAATGGCAACCAGGTCTTTGTTCTTATGTGCTTCCTGCAGCTCTGCCAGGGCTTTTTCTATGGGCTCTTTTTTATCGGCAGGCAGCTTTTCCCCAAACTCTTTGAGTTGTTTCTCTGTCTGGAAAATCAAACTGTCGGCAGCATTGAGCTTGTCGATTTCTTCTTTCTGCTTTTTGTCGCTCTCGGCATGCGCTTCTGCTTCCACCTTCATTTTCTTGATCTCTTCTTCGCTGAGTCCGGAAGAAGCTTCGATGCGGATGTTTTGCGACTTTCCTGAAGCTTTGTCCTTGGCCGACACGTTTAATATACCATTGGCGTCGATGTCGAACGTTACCTCGATTTGCGGCATGCCTCGCGGGGCTGGCGGGATGCCATCGAGATGGAAGCGACCGATGGTACGATTGTCTTTGGCCATGGGCCGTTCACCCTGCAAAATATGAATTTCCACAGAAGTCTGGTTGTCAGCGGCTGTGGAGAAGGTTTCTTTTTTGTTGGTAGGGATGGTGGTGTTGGCTTCGATCAATCTGGTCATTACGCCGCCCAGGGTTTCGATGCCAAGAGAAAGTGGTGTTACATCGAGCAACAATACATCTTTGACCTCACCTGTAAGCACGCCGCCCTGAATGGCAGCTCCCACGGCAACCACCTCGTCGGGATTCACTCCCTTCGAAGGCTTCCTGCCAAAGAATTTCTCCACCAGTTCCTGGATGGCGGGTACGCGTGTTGACCCTCCCACCAGAATTACCTCATCGATATCGGATGGCTTCATGCCTGCTTCTTTCAGAGCGATTTTGCACGGTTCCAGGGTGGCCTGGATCAATTTGTCGCTCAGCTTTTCAAAATGGCTGCGCGTCAGGGTGCGAACCAGGTGCTTTGGAATGCCATCGACGGGCATGATGTATGGGAGGTTGATTTCTGTTGATGTGGCACTCGACAGTTCGATTTTTGCTTTCTCTGCGGCTTCCTTCAGGCGCTGCAGGGCCATCGGGTCTTTGCGCAGATCTATGTTTTCATCTTTCTTGAATTCATCTGCCAGCCAGTTGATGATCACATCATCAAAGTCGTCGCCACCGAGGTGGGTGTTTCCATTGGTCGACTTGACCTCAAAAACACCATCGCCAAGCTCCAGAATAGAGATGTCGAAAGTACCTCCACCAAGGTCGAATACGGCGATGCGGATGTCTTTGTCTTTTTTGTCGAGGCCGTAGGCAAGCGAAGCCGCTGTCGGCTCGTTGATGATACGACGCACTTTCAGTCCGGCAATTTCACCGGCTTCTTTGGTGGCCTGACGCTGTGAATCGCTGAAATAAGCAGGTACGGTAATTACCGCATCAGTAACTTCTTTGCCCAGGTAATCCTCTGCAGTCTTCTTCATTTTCTGCAGCACCATGGCAGAGATTTCCTGTGGTGTGTATTTGCGGTCGTCGATCTTGATGCGCGGGGTGTTGTTGTCGCCTTTTTCTATTTTATAGGTCACCCTGTCGCGCTCTTTTGTACTGGCGTCGTAGGTTTCGCCCATTAAACGCTTTATAGAGTAGATGGTTTTTACCGGATTTATGATGGCCTGCCTTTTTGCAGGATCACCGATTTTTCTTTCCCCATTCTCTGTAAAAGCAACAATGGAAGGGGTGGTGCGACGTCCCTCACTGTTGGGGATCACCACGGGTTCGTTGCCTTCCATCACCGCAACGCATGAGTTGGTTGTTCCTAAATCTATACCAATTATTTTACCCATTGTCTATGTGTTTTTATTGATTCCTTAAAACATATTTCAGAATTTCTGTTTCAATGATTGTGCCAATGCTTGATTTTCGCCGATTTTTGAAAATATGGCACATCATTTCCGCCACCCGGCCAAAGGGCTGTCATAAAAATGACAAAAAGGCAGGCTTGTTAAAAACGGGCGATCAATTTAATGTTGATCAGCCGCGATGTAAGATAGTTGGGAATGGCAAACAATTGGTTTTCTACATCCTTGATCCAGGAATAGGAGATGGTATTCTTGATTTCCAACAGGTTAAAGACTTCCGCCGTTAACCACATGGATTCAAAATGCCGGAAAGGGCTGGATTCCTGAAAGCTTGAGTTTTCACCGATGAGTTGTTTTGAAAAACCGATATCCACCCGCTGGTAAGAAGGCATGCGTCCGCTGGTTACATTCTGGTCGCGTGTGGGTGGCCAGAAGGGCAGGCCGGTACCGAAGAAAAAGCCCAGTTGAACCTGGTAGCTTGGATTGCGGGGTAAAAAGTCCTGGAAGAACATGCTGAAATGAAAACGCTGGTCTGTGGGTCGGGGAATGTATCCTGCAGGTACCAACTCACTATCCGGGTTGAACACATAAGTGCCTGTAATCTCTTCCCTGGTCTGCATTATCGAAAGGCTTGCCCATGAATCAATACCCGGGACAAACTCGCCGTGTATTTTCATGTCAAGGCCTGTGGCGTATCCTTTTGAGATGTTATCGGCCAGATACCGGATACGCACATTGTCGATCTGATAGGGTATCAAATCATTCAGGAATTTGTAATACACTTCTGTGGTATACTGAAAAGGCCTTTCCCAGGCAGTAAAATGGAAGGAAGAGCCCAAAACCAGGTGTATGGACTCCTGTGCCCTGATGTCTTTGTTAAGCTGGCCCTCCAGGTCCCTTAGCTCTCTGTAAAACGGTGGCTGGTGATAATAACCTGCCGAAGCCCTGAATGTCCATCGTGCCGCCCAACCGGGCTTGTATAATACAGTGGTGCGCGGACTCAACAGGAACTGCTTATTGAAATCCCAGTAATTGGCGCGCAGGCCGGCTGTAAAGGCGTATCGTCCGTGCGGGCGTTCCATCTCCCAGGTGTTTTGGAGAAAACCTGAAAAACGGCTTGACCGGACATTGATGCGTGTATTCAGTGTGTCTTGCAAAACAATAGCATCGGAGGGATATTGCGGCAGCGAATAACCTGCCGAATCAATGAGTGTCCATTCATTCAGCATGTCATAAATGTCTTCGTGCTGAAATTTAAGTCCCCAGCGAAGCTCGTGTTTGTCGTTTTGCCACTTTCCCTTGGTTTCGGTGTTCCAAACGATGGCATTGAGATAATTCCGGGCATGGTTCAGAAAGGTGCCCACACCCAGGGGTTCCCCGGTTGGCTGTCCGAAATCATCCTGCCCCATATCGGTTCCTACGCGGTGCAGCCAATACTGACCCAGTATGTCGAAATGTTCCCGTTCGTCCGATTGAAAAACACTGGTAATGAATTGCAGGGAGAGGTTGCTGTGCGGCCTGTATTCCAATGAAAGTGCCCCTGTGGCGGTAGTAAACCGGTTTACTTCCTGTCCGTCGAAAAATACAGTGAATTCCCTTACATCCGTGATTGAACCGAAACGGGTCCGCTGCACCTCCGGTTCGAATTGGTAACTGTTGTCATTGTAATTGCCCAGAAAACTCAGTGACCATTGATCAGAAATCTGATAACGCAACAGGCTTTGAATATCTCCAAATATGGGGCGATAATCGCCCTGGGTATCCAGGGTCCCAAGCAGGTATTGGTTCGACTTATACCGTACTCCTACCAAATAGGTGAACTGCCCGTTGTCTGATGCGCCTTCAAGATGCAATGCACCTTCAAGCAGGCTGAGCGAGAATGAACCGGCAAATTCCAGGGGTTCTTTATATGTGATATCTAAAACGGAGGCCATTTTGTCGCCATACAAGGCATTGAATCCACCGGCTGAAAAATTGATGGAAGCTACCAGTTCGGGGTTCAGGAAGCTGAGCCCCTCCTGCTGTCCAGACCTTACAAGAAAGGGACGATATATTTCGATGCCGTTGACGTATACCAGGTTTTCATCGTAATTGCCCCCTCTTACAGAATATTGTGCAGATAGCTCAGAGGCTGTTGAAACCCCCGGCAATGTCTGTATGAGTCTTTCAATACTTGCAGCCGGGCCTGGCAGCGCCGTGCTGAGGCGGGGGTCGAGCCGGATGATATCCGTCCTGAGTACCTGACGATCAAGTACCTCAATGTCAGGAAGCTGTGTGGCCAAGGGTTCCAGTGTGATATCCAGTTGACGTGTTTCACCGGTTTCCAGCGTCAGGGGGATGCGCTCGGGTTTGAATCCAAGATGGGATACAATCAGAACAAGCGGTTGATTGGCCGGAAGTTCCAGGCGGAAATAACCGTTTTCATCGGTGATGGTACCGATAAAGGTGTCTTCCAGGGCAAGATTTACGTATTCGAGGGCAAGCCCTTCACTTGTTTTCAGATGGCCTTCCACCAAAGCTTGTTGCGCCGACAAACACAGGGAAATGACTGAAAAAAAAGCGATAAATACAAAACGGGCTATGCCCGGCTGGCTGTTACGTTTTATTGGCATCATCAGGACCACGGATGCAATGAATATATAGATTATAACCAAAGCGCAGGGGAAATATTGTCCGGATTGGATTAATCGCTTCTTCTAAATCGCCCTTCGCGCCACGCCTTGAAGAACTCAGCCCAGGCAAAGGGATCAAACAGCCTGATGGGCGGTGCTTGTCCGGCATAGTACAGTCTGTCTGAATGTTGTTGTACATAATGCCGGAAATTCATGCTTCCGTCCATGGGCATATTTTCAAATCGTTCGCGCATCTCAGCCCGGGCCAGGTTCTGCATGGCCCTGTCGTAGTCGTCGGAGGGTACTTCTGTGTGGATAAATGCGTAACGGAATTGTTCGCGGGTGGGCCAGGGGTACACGACGGTTTCCGCCAGGTAGATGGTATCTTTGGTCATCATCTGCACTGCTGAATACCTGGGCCTGGTCAGGGTGTCCGGAACCACATAATAAGCCTCGCGGTATCCAACTGAAGAAAAACGCAGGGTGTCGTTTTCATATACCGGAATGGAAAAGAACCCGTAGTAATCGGTGGTTGTTCCCCTGTGAGTGTGCTTTACCCATATGGATGCGTAGGGCAGGGGTTTCAGGCTATCGCTGGTAAGCACCAGGCCGGTAAACTGTATAACCCGGCGCGGGGATCGCTGTCCATTGGAATGATTTGAAAGCATCAGTCCGAGAAACAGGCCTGCAAAAACAAATAATAAACGATAGGATATCACACGCATGGCCCCAACTATTGGTTCGTAAAAGTAAAAAGAATCAGTGACATAAGGAAATATCAGCCCCACCGGAAAGCCGCTTCTTATGTTTCTTTAACATTGGCAATTTGCCGGGCAATGGCCGAAAAAAAAGCTGCTGCAATAAAATGCAACAGCTTATATACCAAAAACCAGTAATTATTATTTGATAAATCCTTTTTTGCGTGCTTCCTGAAGGCTGGCATATATGCCTTTCTTGTTGATGGTGCGGATCCCTTTTGCTGAAACCTTAAGGGTAATCCAGCGGTTTTCTTCCGGGACGAAAAATTTCTTGGTTTGAATATTCGGGTAAAACCATCTGTTGGTTTTAATATTCGAATGCGACACGCGATGTCCTGTTATCGGTCTTTTCCCTGTGATCTGGCAAATACGTGACATGGGTTAATAGTTTATGCTGTTGAGAAATACACTCTGTTTTTTTAAGGAGTGCAAAGTACGGTATTTTTTTTGTTCCGGGCAAGTGTTTTTTAAAAATCTTATACGCAACTTGATTTATTATGGCGAATTGTGTAATTTCGGTTCATCATCATCCATGCTGATCAATGAACTACTACGATGTTCTGGGCGTACCTGGTAATGCTGATGCGGAATGCATCAAACGGGCTTTTCGCTGCCGCGCAAAACGCCTGCATCCCGATGTGAATCGCACTTCGCGGGCAACAAGGGATTTTCAGCTGGTGAATGAGGCTTATCAGGTGTTAAGTAATGAGGAAAAACGGCGGTTGTATGATGTGCGCATGGCCCGGGGTACATTTGGCCGCAGGGTCTATTACCGGCCCGGCCCCACTGCCAATGGCCATGTCCGTGCAACACGTCCTGGTTACCGGTATTACAGGCCTGAAGAAAAACATACCCCATCACGTTTTGAAAAAGCCTTCGATCAGTTTTTATTTCTGTTTATGCTGATGGCAGGGCTGAGTGCACTGTTTTTTGGGATTTATCGTGCTGTCGGAGAACCTGTTGAGGGGGTCAACCCATACGTGGGCATCTTTTTTGGCGTATTTTTTACATCCCTTTTTTTGTTTGGTTGGGATAAGAAACAGCGTCTGGAATCCTGAGGTTTTTCTTTCAGGGCTTCGTCTTCGCTTTTTTGATAAAGGAAAATGACAGGATGAGTGCAAGGCCTGCCAGGGTGCAAAATACAATGGCCAGCACCTGCGGGTCTTCGCCATGGATGGCTGCGTATTGCCAGGGAAAAATGCTATGTTCCAGCAGGGGTACTATTTCGCCGCCGCTGGTAATGCGGGTTTCAAGCACCTCCTTCCAGGGCCAGAGCTTGTTCAATGACCCGATCATAAAGCCTGTAAGCAAGGCCATGGTGGCATTGGGGTGTTTTTTTAGCAGCCACCCGATCACATTGGAAAAGGCAATTACCCCCACTACACCCCCTATTCCGAATATAAAAATTGTCAAAATGTTCAGATCCCTGACGGCATTCAGCATGTATTCGTATTTGCCGAGCAATACCAGGATAAAGGCGCCGGATATCCCCGGCAAAACGAGGGCACAGAAGGCGATACTGCCGGAAATAAATATGAACAAGAGTGTATCCGGTCCGGTTGCCGGGGTGGCAATGGTAATATAATATGCCAGTGCGGTGCCCAAAATAAGAAAGGATACAGACAGATAGGTCCATCGTCGGATCTTTCTCCCCAGGTAAATGACACTGCCAAGAATCAGTCCGAAAAAGAAAGCCCATACCAGCATGGGATGATGATAGATAAGCCATGAAATACCCCTGGCCAGTGAAAAGATGCTGATCAGTATCCCGGTGATGACAGCCAGGAGGAAATTCCCGTTGACCCTTTTCCATGCCGCCCCGATGCCCTCTTTGTAAAGGGTCTGAAGAAGTCCGGCATTGAATGATTTTATACTTAGTATGAGTTCTTCGTAAATGCCTGTGATCAGTGCAATTGTGCCGCCCGAAACCCCGGGCACAACATCCACAGCCCCCATGGCCATTCCCCTGAAAACCAGCAAAAGGTGCCCCCAGGCAGATCGTTGTTTCATTGGCTTTTGGCTTTTGGCTGTTGGCTTTTGGCTGTTGGCTGTTGGCTTTTGGCTTTTGGCTTTTGGTTTTTGGCTTTTGGCTTTTTGTATGCTTTTACGCCCCTCCCGGGCCATCCTTTGCAGGTATCTGGTGCCATGGCATTGACACGACACTAGAGTTTGAATTTTTTGAAATCTTCCGGAAGAAAGTTAAAGAAGGTATCTCCCCGCAGCCCCAGCCTGAGCGTTTCCAGGGCTAAGATTTCAGCGGGTGCGATATTCCCAAGGTTCACCCCTGCACCCAGTAAACGTATAAACCATGTTTGTTGCTGTTTCAGGGGGGCCTCCCAGATTATTTTTTTAGCCGGCACGTTCTTCAGGATTTGCTGAATCAGTGCTACATCGGCGCTTCCGTTTTTTTCATAAATACCCACAGTGCCGCTTTCGCGCGCTTCACCGATAACAAAACTGCTTCCGGCATCCAGTTCATTTTTCATGGCTGAAATCCAAGCTTCCGCTTCCATAACGATCCCGGCTTCTTTGGCACCAATTTCCGACACTACGGTGTAATGTTCTTTTAGCCGCTCAATGATGCGGCATTTTTCTTCCTGCGGAAGCTTAATACAGCCATCTGAAACCTCTGCCGCATCACAACCCAGTTTATCTATATAACGGAGATAATCCTCAAAGCGGCCACGTACCAGGAATGCTTCCAAAAGGGTTCCCCCCACGTATACCTTAATGTCCTGTGTCTGGTAGGCCTTCACTTTTTCCTTTACCTGGTGGCTTACGTAAGATGTGCCGAAACCAAGTTTTAAAAAGTCAATTAAATGTCCGGCAGTTTCTACCAGGTCTTGCGCCTGACGAATACCAATGCCTTTGTCCATGACCATGGTAACTCCTGAACTTCTTGGTTTGGATTCTCTTACAGGTAGCAAATCAAGCATGTCAGTTGTTTTTTTAAGGATGTGATGTGGAATTATCGGATTGTTATGAAAGATTGTCAAGGGCTTCCAGAAAAGCAAGGTTTTCCTTGAGTTTCGGGAAACGTACTCTTATGGTATTCAGGCCTTCTGTATCGTGATGGTACGCTTCTTCCAGGAAAAAACCGGCTTCTTGTTTTTTCCCGGAAAGGAAGAGGATGGCTGCCATGAAATAAAGGATGTTGCTGCGACCCGGCAGACTTTCAATTCCCCTTGTAAGCACTTGCTGTGCCTGATCCCATTGGCTCAGGTTCGACAAAGCTTCAGCATATTCCAGCCAGGTTTCTTCGTCTTCAGGATCGGCCTTAATGGCTTTTTCATAAGTGCTTTGCGCTTCATCATGCTGATCGAGCGTGAAATAGGTGTTGGCAAGCAGGCAAAGGTAGTTGATGTTTTCCGGGTCGAGCGAGAGTCCTTTCTCCAGATGCCTGATTGCCCCGGCAGTGTTCCCGGTTTCAAGATCGCAGATACCAATGCCTACCCAGGCGTCTGCCAGCTCCGGGTCAATGCGTATACTGTTCAGATAGCATGTTTTTGCGCTATGATAATCTTCGAGTTTTTCATGGCATTCCCCGATGTAATAGTGCTTCATGGGGTCGCTGTCGCCTTCGGCCATGGATTCCTTATATGCTACGATGGCCTCCTGGTGCCGGTTGAGCAAACTGAGCGTGTATCCCTTGTGAAACCATGAATGTTCGTGCCGGTGATCAATGGCCAGGGAATATTCCAGGGCTTCCAGTGCCTTTTCGTAAAGCCCCGCATTGATATAGGATACCCCGAGGTTAAACCACGCTTCCGTACTGTAAGGGTTTCTGTCAATAAGCTGCTGGAAAAAGGTGATGCCCTCCTCGGTGAGTGACAATAAGTCGAAACAATAGGCTGCCTCGTAAATGGCCAGGTCGTTATCGGGGTTTACCTTGAGGGCTTTATCAAGGTATTCGAGGGTTTTGTCAAAATTGCCCAGGTTCTCGTATTCAATGGCTATGTTGCAATATACAAAATCAGGTTCGTCTGCCCCAAAAACGGCTTTATTGTATTCTTCAATGGCTTTTTGATAATCCTTGAGTTGCGAGTAAATGGCTGCCCTTGTCAATACGACATCGTTATTGAAAGGGTCAAGGTTCTCCAATGTGGCCAAAAGTTCCAGGGCGTGGTCCTCCTTGTTGAAGGTGGCCAGCAACTGGGCTTTTTTTAGCATCAGGGGGATGGAAGCGGGGTGCACACCACAGGCAATTTCTGCTGCGTTCAATGATTGCTTGTACGAGCCCATAACAAGGTAGTGGTCGATGATCTCTTCAAAATCATCGACGTCAAAATAAATGGACTCTTTTTGATGAGAGAGTGCTTCATACTTGTCTACCTGCCAGGGCACACTGAAGTTGTCTTTCATTTCATTTTTCATCCTGTCAACCTTCAAAAACGACATCGCAAAGGTAACAAAAAACAAAGAGCCGTACAATGCAAATAATCTTGTTGGTCTGCCAGGGACTTTTTGTGTGAAAATAGCAGAATAAATGGTATTTTTGCCAAAAATATTATTTGGGATATGTTTGATAATCTTAATGATAAGTTAGAAAAGGCGTTTAAGGTGTTAAAGGGCCAGGGGCATGTTACTGAAGTTAATGTGGCTGAATCCCTGAAGGATGTCCGGCGTGCCCTGGTGGATGCGGACGTCAATTTTAAAATTGCAAAATCCTTTACCGAGAAGGTCAAAGAAAAAGCCCTGGGGCGTGATGTGCTGACCGCTGTTTCACCCGGGCAATTAATGATAAAGGTGGTTCACGAAGAGCTTACCGAACTGATGGGTTCAACCCATGAAGAACTCGATCTGAAAGGAAGCCCTGTCATTATTCTTGTTGCCGGTTTGCAAGGAAGCGGAAAGACTACTTTTTCTGCCAAACTGGCCAATTACCTGAAAGCCAAGAAAGGGAAAAAGGTTTTGCTGGTTGCTTGTGACGTCTACCGTCCGGCGGCCATTGAACAGCTGAAGGTGCTGGGTGGCCAGATTGACGTAGAGGTATTTGCCGGGGAGGATGACAAAGATCCTGTGGGCATTGCTAAAAAGGCAGTGGCGCATGCAAAAACCATGGGGCACCAGGTAGTAGTGGTCGATACGGCCGGGCGCCTGGCCATCGACCGGCAAATGATGGATGAGATCGCCGCACTTAAAAAAACGCTGAATCCCCAGGAAACCCTTTTTGTGGTGGATGCCATGACTGGACAGGATGCGGTGAATACAGCAAAAGCCTTTAACGACCGGCTTGATTACGAAGGGGTGGTATTGACCAAACTGGATGGTGATACCAGGGGTGGAGCCGCCCTGACCATACGTTCGGTGGTGGATAAACCCATAAAATTTGTCGGTATTGGTGAAAAGGTCGATGCCATTGACGTGTTTCACCCCCGCCGGATGGCCGACAGGATCCTGGGAATGGGCGATATTGTATCCCTGGTGGAAAAAGCCCAGGAGCAGTATGACGAAGAAGAAGCCAAAAAGCTTCAGAAAAAACTGGCAAAGAATCAGTTCAATTTTAATGATTTTCTGTCGCAATTGCAGCAAATTAAAAAAATGGGTAATGTAAAGGATCTCATGGAGATGATCCCGGGTATGGGCAAGGCCATCAAGGACATTGACCTGGAAGATGATGCTTTCAAAGGAATTGAGGCCATTATTTATTCCATGACGCCTGCAGAAAGGGAAAATCCGGCCATCCTTAACGGAAGCAGGCGAAAACGTATCTCCAGTGGCGCTGGTACGAACATACAGGAAGTGAATAAACTGGTGAAGCAATTTGAGGATACCAGGAAGATGATGCGCATGGTATCATCGGGAGGCAAAGGAAAAATGACAAATTTGATGCGCAACCTTCAGGGTGCGCGGAGGTAGGTCGTACAGACCTAAGGACGGAGGGACGGTGGGTGGGCAGATTTTAAGAAGTAATTAGTAATTAGTATTTAGTATTTAGTATTTAGTATTTAGTATTTAGTCTTAATATTTTACTTTTTGGTAGTAAAAATGGGGATTAGTAAGATATGCAGTTGATTGACGGAAAACAGATTGCGGAAACCATTAAACAGGAAATTGCCGGGGAGGTTCAGCGGATAAAGGACCTGGATGGTAAGGTGCCTCATCTGGCGGCGATTCTGGTCGGTGAGGACCCGGCCAGTGAAACATATGTGAACAGTAAGGCCAGGGCCTGTAAACAGGTTGGTTTTGATTCTTCCACCTATCGTTTTCCTGCCGATGTGTCGGAAGAAGAGCTTCTTGAGGCGGTTGAATTCATCAACAAAGACCCGGAAATTGACGGGCTGATCGTCCAGTTGCCCCTGCCTGCGCACATTGATAACCAAAAGGTAATACAACACATTGTTCCGGAAAAGGATGTGGATGGCTTTCACCCGGTAAATGTCGGTCGCATGACCATCGGGCTGCCCTCCTATGTATCGGCAACCCCTTATGGAATTATGGAGCTGATCATGCGCAGCCGTATTGAAACCAAGGGAAAGCAATGTGTGATTTTGGGACGCAGCAATATTGTCGGAAAACCAATGAGTCTGCTTATGGCCCGTAATGAAGAACCGGGCAATGCCACGGTAACCGTATGTCACAGCAAAACACAAAACCTCAGTGAGGTAACATCCCGTGCCGATATTCTCATTGTGGCCATTGGTCAGCCGGAATTTGTTACTGCCGATATGGTGAAAGAAGGCGCTGTGGTCATTGATGTGGGTATTCACAGGGTGCCTTCCGACAAAACCAAATCGGGCTTCCGGCTGATCGGGGATGTTCGTTTTGACGAGGTTTCAAAAAAGGCATCTCATATAACGCCTGTTCCCGGGGGCGTTGGCCCAATGACCATTGTTTCCCTGTTGATGAATACCCTGAAAGCATTCAAAAAAGAAATATACGGATAATTTGGCCGATTGTGAACTGATAAACCTGGGCCCCGCTGAACAAAAAAAAATGGAAGAGGGGCTTTTGCTGCCGGTTATGGAAATGTTCTGCTCCATACAAGGCGAAGGCTTCCATACCGGGAAAGCCTCGGCTTTTGTGCGTATTGGTGGCTGCGATGTGGGTTGTCACTGGTGCGACGTGAAAGAATCCTGGGATGCTTCCATTCATCCCCTGACCATGGTCAGTGATATCATTGACTATGTTTGCGCATTTCCTGCCAGGGCTGTGGTCATAACCGGTGGCGAACCCCTGAACTATAACCTGGATGCCCTTTGTGCGGGTTTAACACAAAAAGGGATCTGCATATACCTGGAAACCTGCGGCGCTTATCCATTGAGCGGTCAATACGACTGGATATGCCTTTCTCCGAAACAAAACCTTAAGCCCAGGCCTGATATGCTGCATATGGCAGACGAACTGAAGGTCATTATACAGAAAAAAACGGATTTTGCCTGGGCTGAAAAAAACGCAGGCCGGGTGAAGGAAAAATGCCGCTTGTTTTTGCAGCCCGAATGGAGCCAATATCAGAAAATCCTACCGCAGATTGTGGATTATATTAAAAAGCATCCCAGGTGGATGGTGTCGCTTCAGGCACATAAATTCATGAATATCCCGTAACTTTACAATATTAATCGGTTGATTGGGGGGTGGTTCAAACTCCAACCCCCAAACCATTATATCAGGCAATATGCGAATAGCCTTCCTTATTTTCATTAGTACCTGGTTTGTGCTGGCCGGAACCGCCTGGAGCCAGACGCATGATGAGCTCACAACCGAAAGCCGCCGGGCCGCACGTACTTATCTGCTGGCCGAGGAAGCTTACCGGGCTTTTGACCATCAGGAGGCCATCCGGCAACTGAAGCGTGCCATTGGCATGGATGCGGATTTTATTGAGGCCCATTTGCTTATGGCTGAGATTTATTTTTCTGAAGAAAATTACGCTGAAAGCATTGCCCCCTATCAGAAAGTGGCCAGCCTGGATCCCTTGTTTTATCCCCCTGCGAAATACTCGCTGGGAATCGCCATGTACAGGACGGGTAACTACGAAAAGGCTATTGATGTAATGGAAAGGTTTACCAGGATGGAATCCGCAAGCAAAGCCTTGCGGGATCGCGGCCGGGATTATCTCATGCGTTCTCAATTTGCCCTTGATGCAAAAAAGAATCCGGTACCCTTTGAGCCTGAAAATCCAGGTCGGGCAATTAACTCTGAGCATGCAGAATACAGTCCGGCCCTTACGGCCGATGAAAAGACCCTTATTTTTACCAGGAAAAAACCCCGTGAAGGCTATCCGGCAGATTATGGGGCCTATTATGAAGATTTTTATATCAGTTATTTTCAGGACGGTGTGTGGACAAAAGCAGAAAATCTCGGGCCGCCTCTGAACACTTCGGGCAATGAAGGTGCACAGACCATTACCGCCGATGGCAGGCATTTGTATTTTACTGCCTGCAACCGGCCCGACGGCCTGGGAAGTTGCGACATCTATTACGCAATGCGTGAAGGGGACACATGGAGCGTCCCGGTAAATCCGGGACCTCCCCTGAATTCTTCAGCATGGGATTCACAACCTTCGGTATCGGCCGACGGAAATACCATATACTTTGCCAGTGGCAGGGAAGGGAGCAAAGGCCATATGGATATATGGAAGGCAAAAAAGAATGCGGATGGAAGCTGGAATAAACCGGAAAATCTGGGGCCGCTAATCAATACCATTGGCAGTGAATTGTCCCCTTTTATCCACCATGATAACCAAACCTTGTATTTTGCTTCTGACGGGCATCCCGGTATGGGTGGCCTGGATATCTTTTATAGCCGGCGCGATGATTCGGGACGGTGGACAGAGCCTGTAAATATGGGGTACCCCATCAACACCCATGGCGATGAGTTTTCCCTGATCGTGGGAGCCTCCGGGCAGTGGGCCTGGTTTGCTTCCGACAAGGAGGGCGGTTACGGTGGTTCCGATCTATATACCTTTGAATTGTATCCTGATGCACGGCCCGAGCCACATACTTACATGAAGGGCATTGTAACCGATGCCCGGACCAATACCCCGCTGTCTGCCCGTTTTACGATCGTGAATGTAAATGACGACCGGATGGTTACCGGGGCCAGCTCTGATCCCGTTGACGGATCCTTCCTGGTGGCCCTGCCTGCGGGCCAGGATCTGGCATTGAATGTGTCAAAAGAAGGCTATTTGTTTTTTTCCGAACACTTCAGCTATGCGGGCCTTCGAACCATTGCCGAGCCTTACCTGCGGAACATCCCGCTGCAGCCGGTTGCCGAAGGGCAGGCTGTGGTGCTGCGCAATATCTTCTTTGAAACAGACAGCCACAGGCTCCGGGAATCATCGCGTGCCGAACTGGCTGAACTATTGCGCTTTATGCAGGAAAACCCAGGTATTCATATCGAGATCAGCGGGCATACAGACAGTACAGGTTCTTTTGATTACAATATGGTATTGTCAGAAAAACGTGCCATGAGCGTTCGTGATTATCTGACGGGGCGGGGGATATCAAAGGACAGGATCAGTTATATGGGGTTTGCTGATACCCGCCCGATAGACACTAACGAAACAGAAGAGGGCCGTGCCAATAACAGGCGAACAGAATTCAGGGTGATGCGAACAGAAAAGGAACAGGATGTGGAATAATCCGCTTATACTTGAGGATGCCGGGTGCGGGGATCATTGTTAATAATTATTTATGCAGAAATAGTTGTGGACCCATCATGGATTGCGTATTTTTGAGGCATGGAAAAGAAAGAGCAAAGGATTCGTGAAGCCACCAGCCGGAAAAATAAAAAGTTCTTCCTTCCGCTGGATTATTCCGACCACGGACGTGTCCCACCCCAGGCCATAGACCTGGAAGAAGCCGTTTTGGGGGCGATGATGCTGGAGCAAAATGCCCTGACCAATGTCATTGATATTTTAAAGCCCGAAATATTTTACAAAGAAACACATCAAAAGATATTTGCCACAATACATGAGTTGTTTTCCGCCGGCCAGCCCGTAGACATTCTTACCGTTACGGAAGCACTGAAGAAAAACGGTGAACTGGATATTGTGGGCGGCGCCTATACTATTTCCATGCTCACCAACAGGGTGGCCAGTTCTGCCAATGTGGAATACCATGCACGCATTATCCTGCAAAAGTTTCTGCAGCGTGAGTTGATACGCATCAGCTCCGAGATCATCAAAGAATCTTACGAAGACAGTAAGGATGTTTTTGATATTCTGGACAGAGCGGAAAAGGAGCTTTTCGCCGTTAGTGAAACCAACCTCCGGCGCAATTACGATGACATGCACTCTTTGATTAAGGAGGCGGTAAAACAAATTGAAGGCGCCAAAGATCAGGATGGCCATATCAGCGGCATTCCCAGTGGTTTTGCGGAACTGGACAGGGTGACGGCCGGATGGCAGAAATCAGACCTTGTGGTACTGGCTGCCCGTCCGGGTATGGGTAAAACGGCCTTAATGCTTTCCATGGCTAGGAATATGGCCGTGGACTTTAAAAAACCCATTGCCATCTTTTCTTTGGAGATGTCTGGTGTTCAGTTGGTTACCCGTTTGATCTCCAGTGAAACAGAACTTTCTTCCAACAAGCTCAGGCGTGGACAATTGGAACAATATGAGTGGGAACAACTCAATGCACGATTGAGTGCATTAACGGATGCCCCGTTATTTATTGATGATACACCGGCCCTTTCCATCTTTGAGCTGAGGGCCAAGTGCAGGCGCCTAAAAGCCCAGCACAATGTGCAACTGGTTGTCGTTGACTACCTGCAGTTAATGACTACCGGCTCGGACAATCACCGTGGTAACCGCGAACAGGAGATCAGCAATATATCACGATCCATGAAAAGCCTGGCCAAAGAGCTGAATATACCGGTTATTGCCGTATCACAGCTTAGCCGTGCAGTAGAAACCAGGGGAGGGTCCAAACGGCCAATCCTCTCGGATTTGCGCGAATCCGGTGCCATCGAACAGGATGCAGATATGGTCTTGTTTATCTATCGTCCTGAATACTACCAGATCACCGAAGACGAACAGGGCAACTCGACCGAAGGGCTGGCGCAGCTAATTATTGCCAAACACCGCAATGGCGCACTAAAAGACATTGATCTGCGTTTTATTCAAAACTTTGCAAAATTTACAGACTATGAAGCCGGCGATTTTGCCGTGTCAACCGACATAAGACCCTCGGATTCTTTTGAAGACCAACCCAACACCCTCACCATCCCGTCTAAAATGAATGATATGGACGATGATGAAGTACCATTTTGAGGGATTTGTGTTCAGGCCATCTGCCGGCCTAAGTTTTTTAACTATGAAATATTTATTGTCATTTTTGTTGTTATGGATGCCATTGTCTGCATTTGCCGCGCAAATACTTATACCTATGGACGATGCCCAGCGCAATCATTTGAAGGCTTATGGCATCGCTTATTATGTGCTGACCTATGATGTGGAAGTAAGCTGGCTCCTGAACTACCGCGGGGGCAGTTTTATGTTTGACCATTATCCGGAGTTTGAACAGGAAATGATGATACGCGGGGTAAGCTACCAGGTGATCGCTGACATACAGGCAGCGGGCATTCTTCGTGAGATTTCCGACCCGGAGATAAATATGGATGAAATCCGCCTGCACAAGGTTCCGCGCATTGCCGTATATACACCACCAAACAGTTTACCCTGGGATGATGCAGTGACTCTGGCCCTGACCTATGCTGAGATCCCTTATGACGAGGTGTACGATGAAGAGGTATTGTCGGGGATTTTGCCGCTTTATG
>PXAA01000055.1 GCA_003567205.1 Bacteroidales bacterium | reverse complement strand
GGCAATGAATACGCAACGGTTGTTATAGGTGATCAGAAATGGATGGCCGAAAACCTGCGCACCACCAGATATGCAGATGGCGCGGATATTCCAATGTTAGAATATGATGATGATTGGAATAAACTTGAAAATTATCTGGGAAAAAACAACATGCATGGTGGCAGTCTGAAAGGAACGCGTACCGAACCGGATGATCACCCCAGATGGGAATATCCCAACACAGATGCGACCAATGAAACAGGGTTCAGCGCATACCCGGGTGGCATGCGGCAAATGAACGGTGAGTTTCGCCTACAGGGTGAGAATGCGTTTTTCTGGACATCGACAAAGAGCACAGGCTTGCCTGATACAGATTTTCCAGAAGAGTTTCTTGAAGATGCAAAACGGAATCAAGCCTCCCGGACAAGAAAAGAGAACAACCCCGAAATGGCCTATTTCAGAACACTGAACACACAGAATACCGAATTAAACATGCTTAATCTGGACAAACAAACTGAACTGTCAATACGCTGTATTCGCAATAAAACGACCAAAACTCCGTAGGTTGTTGGAAATATATTGACTGCCAGCCCGGGAAGCTCCTTTCCCTGCAGCAAAATGACCTTCAATGGCCATATTTTCCAAATCAATGATGCTAACGACATTGGTGTCAATTATCAGAGACCTCTCCATTTCGTGAGGTTCACTGCCCTGCTCTTGCTTCAGACAATGAGTTTTCTCGTAACCTGCTCATTATTAGAGCGTCTTGCGCTCCCACAAGCTTAAACCAATAGAAAGGCAGTAAAAATCACCACCAGTAAAGATATTTTTTTCATAGTCTTGGCATATTTATTGATTAAATAATTTTACACTAAGAAACCTTTAAAAAATTAATGGCTATATTTTATCACAAACCCTAATTTTATCTTGTCACTTTTTTAAAAATCTTCGATTACAATGAAAATCTTTAGATGTTTTGCTTTGGCTGGCATGGCAGTTATCCTTATAAGCGCTACATATTCAATAGGAAATAACCCCGCCGGGGAGTCCATCCCAGGGTCTTATTTAACTCATGCAAGCGATCTTTCGCAGAATGAAAGCCCTAATCGCAGATATGACAGCATCAATTGCGTCAGGAACTGGTCGGTTTATTCAGAGTATCACAGGCATAGGATTTATCATCTGGCTTTTGAGCCATGGAAGTATATGTTTGAAAACTGCCCCGAGGAAACAATAAACATCTATCTTCATGGACCAACCATCATAAGATACCTTTACGATAATGAAACAGATCCAGAAAAAAAAGATGATTTGCTCGATCTCTTGATGAAGGTTTTTGATCAGCGCATCACTTATTTCGGAAACGAAGGCTATGTTCTGGGGCGCAAAGCCGTCACCCTGTATCAAATACAGCCAAGTAATGTACAGGAGCTTTTTGACCTGAGTGAACAGAGCATTGAACTGGAAGGCATGTCTGCAGAAAACGCGGTATTACTGGTAAATTTCCAGTCGGCCTTGCGTCTTACAGAAGCCGGTATGATGGATCCAGATGCCATCGTAGAGCGTTTCGACAGGGCCATCGACATCATCCGCTACAACCTTGAGCAGAATCCGCAGAACAAACAAGCGTATCAGAACACAGAAAATAACATACAGTCTTTGTTTGAGCCCTATGCTTCGTGTGAGAACCTGGTAGACATATTAACACCACGCTTTGATGCAGATTCCGATGACTTTGGGCTTTTGAAACGTATTACCGGAATGCTTGATAATGCCGGGTGTTCGGATGTAGAATTATTTTATTCTGCAAAGGAGCGGCTGCACCAAATAGCACCTGATGCCGAATCCGCTTTCCTGCTTGGACGGTTGGAAAACAACAGGGAAAACCATGTAACCGCCATTGAATATTTTCAGGAGGCCATCGCCCTGTACCAGGAAGACGACCCGGAAACTCACAAAGAACGTATTTTCGGATCCTACTTGCTCATGGCCGAAATCAGCTACCGGCAATTAGACCACAAGACCCAGGCCAGGGGGTTTGCCCGCAGGGCGCATGAAGTGAACCCCAACGATGGACGTCCACTAATACTCATCGGGGAAATGTATGCTGCCAGTGCCAACGAATGCGGCAACGATGAGTTCACAAAAAGCACTGCTTACTGGCCTGCCGTCGATAAGTTCAACCAGGCAATAAACATAGCCTCAAACCCATCTGTTAAAGACAGGGCCGAGCAGCTTAGCAACACCTACAGGCAATACTTCCCCAATGGCGAAGAAATCTTCTTCCATGGCTACAACCAGGGAGACACTTACAGGGTGGCATGCTGGATCAACAAAGACACAACCATCAGGGCAAGATAATCATATTAAACATCAGGAATAAATGCAGAATAAATTACTCACCATTCTCATCATTTTTGTTTTTTTCGCTTTACCAGGACGATCACAGGAAATCACCCAAACCCTCAGGGGCCGTTTAGTGGATGCTTACACAGAGCTTCCGCTACCCGGGGCCACAATTGTCATTGTGGGCTCTGAACCCCTAAAAGGTACTACCGCAAACCTTGACGGAGAATTTCGTTTTGAGAATTTGCCTGTGGGCCGCCTGGATATCCAGGCCAGCATGATGGGATACAAACCCAATATTTTGCAGAACCTTTTGTTGAGTTCCGGCCGCGAACTGGTGGTAAACATCCGGCTGGAAGAAAAAGTATACGTACTTAAAGATGTAGAGGTACGCCCGGAAATCAGAAAAGATCAGG
>PXAA01000133.1 GCA_003567205.1 Bacteroidales bacterium | reverse complement strand
GTTTCGATCATGATGGCACTCTCTTTTCCGATCATGTCGGCGATGCGTCCCGAAAGCTGCTGCGAAACAGCCTCTTCGCCGTAAAAATATCCGACCATCACAATCACGATCAATAAAAGTGCGGGCAGCGAAAATATGGAATAATAGGCCAGGATGGCACTTTGCCGCCAGGGGCTGGCATCATTCCACCGCAGATAGGTGTCGCGAAACACCTCCCATAATTTCTTTATAAAACCCCAAAACTTTCTACCAACCCACATTATTTAATTACTAATTACTAAATACTAATTACTAATTACTTTTTCCGGTAAATACGTACTCCAGCAAATTCGCCCCCATCTCCAGGGCCTTTCGCCTGACCTCTTCGGGGTTTCCGTGTACAGACTGGTCTTCCCAGCCATTGCCCAAGTCCACCTCATAGGTGTAATACAAAATCAAACGTCCTTCGTAAAAGATGCCAAAACCCTGGGGGGGCTTCCCGTCGTGTTCGTGTATCTTTGGCGGGCCGTCGGGAAAAGAGAATGTTTGGTGATAAATGGGATAAGAATGTGGCAGCTCCATGAGTTCGTGGTCCGGAAACACTTTTTTGATTTCGCGACGGAAATAAGGGTCCAGGCCATAATTGTCATCTACATGTAAAAAGCCTCCACCGATCAGGTAATTGCGCAGGTTTTCGGCTTCCTGGGCCGAAAAAACCACATTGCCATGACCTGTCATGTGAACAAAGGGGTAATTGAATAATTCCGAACTGCCCACCTCCACCGTACCGATCTGCCCGCTAATTGTGGTCCCGGTATGCTCGTTGGCAAAGCGGACCAGGTTGGGCAGGGCCGTGGGATTGGCATACCAGTCGCCGCCACCACGATATTTCAGCGTGGCGATCTGATGATGTTGGGCATTTGCGTTTACATATCCCATCAAAAGAAAAAACAATATTGGTATGATTTTTCGCTTCATATCCTTGCCTGCTTTTAAAGTTCCCCGTTCACCGCATTCGCCATTATGCAAAGGGCGAGTGCGGCGGTTTCTGAAATTTCAGCACGGGCCCACATTCCCTGGCCACCGGTAAGGATTACTTCGTGGCCTTTTGCCAGCCTCAATACCTCCGTACAGTGGCGCGACTCCTCCTCAGAAAGGAAAACCTCATCGCCTTTTAATTCGGGTGAAAAAAAACATGCATACCTATGCCTGTACTGTATAGTTTACTAAATTCGTCAATGCGTTCGCTTAAACAAAGATAGGGGAAATCTGTTAATCCGCTAAACCAGCCCTCTTTATGGAAAAGCTCTTGCGTATTGTCAATCACCGTGACTTTGTGCTAATTCTTGCACTTGTTGTTGGGTTTGCATTGGGTGAACACGCCCAGCCACTTGCAGAAATGTCGATGTGGTCCCTGGCATTGGTTATGGTTTTTTCCACCACCGGTTTTTCTTTTCGCAGTTGGGTGCCGGTAAAAAACGCACTGAAACCACTTGCTGTTTCAGCATTATTGAATTTTGGCCTCTTTGGTGCGGTTGTCATTGGCTTGTCATGGCTGCTTTTCTATGACGCCTACTTCTCTTTTTATGTCGGGCTGGTACTTATAGTTGCTGCTCCGCCCGGGCCTTCGGTAATTCCATTTTCCATGCTGATCAACGGAGATAACAACTTCGCCGTAACCGGGGTGTTCGGCCTGCATTTGCTTGCAATGCTTCTGACCCCGGCCATTCTTCTTCTTTTTCTTGGCCAGGCACTGATCAATCCTGTTGATATTTTTAAGATCATGGCCCGGTTAATTCTTATTCCTCTGATAATCAGCCGTATTCTAAGACACCCGTTTCTTCTCCCCACCGTTGAAAAGGTTCGCAATTCGGTGGTTAAATGGGGCTTCTTTCTTGTCATAGTCCCCATTGTCGGGATGAGCGTCCCGGTGTTTTTTACCGAACCGCTATCTGTATTGAAAATATCCGGGGTAATTTTCTTTGCTATGTTTGTCATGGGATGTATTTATCATTATGTAATGACCAAAATGGGCAAGGAGCGTGGCTTTATTATCAGCAGCACCCTTATGATGGTCATCAAGAGCAGCGCATTTGCAGCAGTGGCGGCCTTTAATTTCTTTCCGGACGATGCAAGGGTTGCGCTTCCGGCAGCAGTGGTAAGTGTTTTTGTAACAGTATTTATCATTTTTTACTCAACGGTGGTTAGCTATTTTGACCATCTGAAGCATTAGAAGATAACCGCAAGGGAGGCCGCTCAGGCAGATCTCGCGGGTATCCGGAACATTTTCATCCGGCTTGAGTAATTTGTGAAACGCCTTCATTTAGTATGCCCGTATCCCGTATCCCATGCCAAAGGTGATGACGTTGCCAGACAGTTCGGTGCCACGGATATTTTTGTAGTTTACAATGTTGTAACGGGTAATGATGGAGAACACGCTGTGTTCTTCAAATCGTCTGTGGTAGATCAGCCCGGCATTGAGGTTCAGGGAGTGAATGTGTTTTTCTATGCCGGCCAGGCGATCGGCCATGCTGATAGGATCGATTCCGTCGTAGCCGAATCCGCCGCTCAGAAAAATGGAATAATCCGGGTTATTCAACAGGTCCACACCCACCATCATACCGATATTTACCTGCATGAAATGATTTGTCTGATGTGGTTCCCCGTCCGCATACACCATATAGTTTTGGGTGGTGTTCCCAAATCCCAGATTCATGTAAATCCCATAGATCAATTGGTTGCGGGTTACATCAAACATCAGCCCGATCTGCGGCTGGGCACCCAGCGTCTTAAGCTGGCCTGTTGGACTCCATGCGCCGAAATAGAGGCCTCTGTGCAAAGAAGGCATGTTCCTGCGGGCCTGCCTGCGTTCGTTGTACAAGGAGTCCAAGCGGGTACCGGCCACTTTCCCGTCAGATAATCTGTACATGGCATGTTTGAAATCGTGGCTGTAAAAATCCACAAAGAATCTTTCCAGTTCCGACAGGTCAGCGTACTGCTTAATATTCTTTGCCATTTGCCTGGTAAAATCGTTAAACCCCGGATGAATGGCGTGGTATTCCCATGCACTGAAATCAAAATAATAATTCGCATATGCTTCGGTTTCAATGGCCTCCCTGTGATCGGACAGGTGATCAAGGAGTCTGCCGGGCAGCCAGGTTTCTTCGAAGGTGTTTGTTTCGATCTGCCAGAGAATGGCATAGCGCATCATGGGTTCGGTGATCCCGCATTGCATTTCCCAGAATTGCAGCAGGGCCTGCAGGGTATCCACCTTGTTGGTCCGGTGGAGGTCCGGGATGGTTTTGGTGGCGCCGAAGGCGATATCGCTGCAACTGAGGGCCTGTTTGCTGATCAGGGATTCGATGTCGATGTCCTGGGCTGTGGCGTTGTGACTGCCGGACTGGGCCAATACCAGCAGGAACAGCAATACATAGCCGGCAATCTTTTTTCCTTGGTTCATCACGGGTGCATTATGGTATATTATTCCCACAACAAGAATCGCGCCACACAGGGCCAATAAATTGCGCGGATTTTCGTAAAAAATATGTTACTTTACAATCCGGAAAATTTTTTAAAACCATGAAAAAAATTAGCTTGTTGCTTATTGGCTTGATAATGACCGCCTGTGCCCAGCCAGATCCTGATTCAGTACAAATTACCGGAACAGTGGAAAATCCGGCCGGCCAGGAGATTGAAATATTCTATTACAAGGATTTTATTACCAATGCCACTGAAGTTGTAAAGGCAGCACTAGACGAAAATAATGCCTTCGAAGCCGAAGTGCCCATGCGCGATGCGCAATTTGTGCTCATGCGCATTCCCAGGCGCACCATTACCTTGTACCTGTTGCCGGGGGCCATGGTAGATGTTGTTTTTGATGCTGAAGATGCCGATCAGTTGCCCCGGGTTAGCGGCAAAAAATCGCTGGAAAGCAATTTTCTGCTGTCTTATAACATGGATGTGGAAAGAAAATACGGCATGATGACGGTGATGTCAAAGGCAGGCGAAAAAGACCCTGATGCATTCCGTGAATATGTGCAGGAAATTTATGATGAGGCCGGTGCATATTTGGAAGCATACCCCGGGTATGAGGACCTTGACCCTTATTTCCTGTCGCTGATGCGCACCAATACCCTGTATGAGAAATACGGGCGCCTGATGGATTATCCCATGGCCAGAACATATTTTTCTTCTGACGAACAGGCCCCTGAGCTGCCTGAAGATTATTATGATTTTATTCAGCAGGAAGGCCTGTTTGATGATGCCTTTGTGAACGCAAGGCCCTATTTCAGCTTTCTGAACAAATATCTGGATTATTACCTGGAACATCATGTTGATGAAGAAGTCAGCATGCAAAATTATGGGCCACTGCGCTTTGATACGGCCAAATCCTTATTTACCGGCAAGAGCCTTGACCTGATCCTTTCCCAGGCAGTTATTTCCGCCCTGAATTTCGGGGATTTTGATCAAGGACAGGCTTTGTATGAGGCCTATCTGGATATCGCCGGTCAGTGGTGGCCCCGCGAGGTGGTAAAGGCAGAATACGAAGTTCTGCTCGCCCTGTCGCCGGGCAATCCGGCCCCGGACTTTCGCCTGAAAGACATTCATGGCGAGGAAGTGTCGCTCAGCGATTTTCTCGGGAAAGTCGTTTACCTTGACTTCTGGGCTTCCTGGTGCGGGCCTTGCCTGCAGCAAGTGCCCCATGCAAAGGAACTGAAGCTGCGCATGGCCGGACAGGATGACCTGGTTTTTCTTTATATTTCCGTGGATACCGATGAAGAAGCCTGGCGCAGGACGGTTGAGGAACAAGCGATAAAAGGGGTGCATCTGAACGTGCCCGGATTCAACCACGAAGTGCCTGAGCATTATAACCTCAAAGGCGTACCGACTTTTTACCTGATCGGGCGCGATGGCAATATTGTTGATAACAGGCCGCCGCGGCCGAGCCACGAAGGAATTGATGATGTGTTGCTGGCTGCACTCGGTGTAGAGCGTGCAGCCCCCGTTTCTCAAACGGTAAAAATATCGGGGGTATTGGAAAATGTTCCGGAGGGCCCTGTGGAGCTCAACTTTTTCAGGGATTATATCAACAACGACCGTAAGGTGATTGCCCTGAAAGTGGACGAAAACGGTGTGTTCGAACACCATGTTGATGTTCCCGGACCGGTGATGGCAACGTTAGCCACTTCGCGGGGGAGTGTGCCTGTGTTTCTTGAACCTGGTTATGTGTTGCATATGGAAGGGGATGCTTCACGGCTTGCCGAACAAATGCTTTTTGCCGGGCATGGCGGCGATGAAAACAACTTTCTGGCAGCTTATCGCCGTGAGATAGAACCATACTTCTCCCGCGGACTGATCAATGAAAAAACCGGAGAACTGGATCCAAATGCTTTCATGCAATTTGCCGATAGCGTGGCTGAGGTAAAAACCCGGTTTTTTGATGGCCATGCCTGTACCCCCTCGATAAGCGAAGCCATGCGGGTGTATTTTGAGACCCAGGTGCGGGTTGAAAAAAACCAGATGCTCCTGGGGTACCCTGCTTTGCATCAACACCTGAACCAACTGGATTCACCGCCCGCCCTGCCTGAAAATTATTATGATTTCCTTGATGATGAAATCGATCCTGCCGGGGAAGGGCTGATCAACCTGAACTATGTCGCGTTTCTGCTGTCTTATCTGGATCATCAGCTACAGGCCGAAGCGCAAGAATATGACGAAGACATGTCGCGGCATGTGGTCAATTATTACCTGGCCGGCAATTATTTGCAGGGCATGCCAAAATATTACATACAGGCCCTGTCAGTGAGCAGGGAAATGAATTCAGGTGCAATGGATGTAGCCATGGAACTGTATGCTGATTTTATGGAAAAAGCCCCGGTAGAAGCGTACAAAAAAAGCCTTGAATCGGCCTATGAAAATATACGCGCATTGCGGGCGGGCAATCCGGCGCCGGATTTTACCATGACAGACATACAGGGCAATGAGGTGACTTTGTCGGATTATCATGGGAAGGTGGTTTACCTCAAATTCTGGGCTTCGTGGTGCGGGCCCTGTATGCGGGAGGTCCCGCCGGCGGCGGAATTGAAAGAACGCATGGCCGGCCAGGACAACCTGGTGTTCTTGTATGTGTCGATTGACACGGACCCCGAAGCATGGCGGAATGCAGTGGAGCGCCATGATATCACTGGTGTGCACATGCGTACCCCGGGTCGTGAAAGGGGCGTTCCGGCGCTGTATAATGTGCGCTGGATCCCGGCTTTCTACATTATTGGCCGCGATGGCTATATTTATGACCACCGGCCCCCGAAACCCAGTGACCAGGATGTGGATGAGGTATTGATGAAGGCACTCGCTGTTCAGCCTGCCTGAAGTGAAAAGTAACGTTCCACTTCGCCCAGGTCATCATGGGGCGGGGAAAGGTCTTTGATGACCTTTCCTTTCTCCAGCAGGATGATCCGCTGGCAGATCCCCGTGAGATGATTCAGGTTATGACTGGAAATGAGCATGGTGGTCTTGCGGACTTCATGTTCTTCCTGCAATAAGCGTTTGATCAGGATCTGCGAGCTGGGATCAAGGTAATTGAAGGGCTCATCAAGGATCAGCAGCCGGGGTTGTACCATCATGGCTGCCACAATGCCCACTTTTTGTTTGTTGCCCGCCGACAGATTGCGGATGTATTTTTTCTGGCCAAGGATTTCACCGCCCATGAAACGTGTAAAGCGCATGAGCCTTTCGTCAATGGCCTCCGGTTGCAAGCCGTAAAGCTTTCCTGTGAAATAGAAATACTCTTCCGGGGTCAAAAAGTCGATCAAAAAGCCTTCGTCCAGGTAGCTGCCGGTGAATTCTTTCCAATGCCCGCTGCCTGCCACAGCTTGTGTATCGATTGTGATACTGCCCCTGGTGGCCTCTATCAGGTCGAGCATAAGCCTTAAGAGCGTGGTTTTTCCCGCGCCATTGTTGCCCACAATGCCTGTAAGCGTGCCTTCGGGGATGTGTAAATTGTCGATGGTCAGGGCAAATTGCTTCCCGTATTCTTTCCGGATGTTGTCGATGTGAATAAAGCCCATGATTTACCCCCTGTATTTATTTAGATTATGGTATTTTCTGCGGAGAAACTTTTGTTCGATGGCCTTTATCCAGACTTTGTGCAGTAAGATGAACATCAGTCCTAACCCAGCGGTCAGCAGCGCCAGCCCGGTTTCTTTAGCCAGGGGCAGGAAATAGGCAAGCCCCATCAGTACAACTACCGAAAACATGGAAACGAATACAACCAGGAACAAGGTGCCACTTGTCCCTTCGAAATTAAAGGATGCCCTTTTGTTGGGATCAATGCGGGTGCTGCTGCCAATGCCCGTATGCATCATGAAGGCAAATACCGGGCCGGTAACGTACAAAAACATGCCTGCCAGGGGCCACACCAGATCGGGCCTCAGAAATACAAGCAACAGCAGAACGGGCAATATTTGTAATAACCCCATCGCCAGGTAAAAGTAGTATTTGGCCCTGATAAAGGCATGTAAATCCGTTTGCCTGCTTGCGATCAGGTCAAAGAACCGGCTTTCCCACGAAAAGGTGTATTGCAGGTGAAAATAGCCATAGCCCCCGGCCACCATTACCAGCAGGTACATGTACATGGAGGCATTGTCAAAAGGGTCGAAATAGAAAAAAAGCGGAAGGCCAATGATCACCAGGGGCCATTGACGGAGACCGCCCACCGATCTTTTGTTGCGCTTTATCAACCGCCACTCCAGTTCCCAGAAAAGGCCGTAAACGGGTACGCGGGCAAAGATCCGTTCCAGAAAGGAGGCCCGGGAACGCACCCTGACAGTTGTAGTTCCCGCCCAATCATAAAAGGAGGTACAAAGGCCCCGGTGCGACAAATATTGAAATATGCCGATGATCAATGCCGGAAGTATGAACGCCCACCCATTTCCCGAAATAAATGCTTTTCCTGCTTGCTCAGAAAAGGCCATGAATAGGGGAGGATTTATGGCGATGCCGAAAAGACCGGTTCCCGCAATCAATAAAACGGGCAGCATGATCGCGGCGATCCTGAAAGGCCAGGCTTTTGCCCAGATGATGATGGCGTGATTTACACCGGCCAGCAGGATGGATGCCAGAATGGCCAGCCAAAAAGCCTGATCGGGTAAAGGATGGTGCAAAACCGATTTATAAAAGGGAATGAGTAAGGCAAAAAGGCATATGTTGTAGATGTTGAACCACGACCTTGCCAGGATATAGCCTGCAAGGGTGTTTCTGCTAACGGGCAGTGAAAGATAGGATTGGATCAGTTGTTTTGGGAGTTTCTGCATAAAGAGCCGCATGGTGAGGTCGGCGGCATATATATATAACCAGATGGCAAAAAAGGCTTCGTGGGCTTCTTTGTCCGGAAAAATTTGTTGTAACAATGACGGCAACATCAGGCCCAGGAGATAGGCATACCAGAGAAAGACGATGGCGACAAAAGCCATAAGGGCTTTAATGCCCATGCTGCGCTCAAAATAGTGTGCCCGCCGGAAGCTTAGCCAGCCCTGATGCATCAGGGTTCTGAAAATCTGGAATGACGTCATGGTTTTTTGCTCAGGTTGCAAGTTTACGCATTTTTTCCAAACCCCGGGTTACGGGGGGGGGCAGTCTCTCTACCGGATGCCGGAAAACTCAAAAAGTCGTATCTTTGCGGCACACAACCACAGAGGCAACGCAATGAGAATCACAAGAAGAGAAAGTTTTAATGCAGCCCACCGCTTGTTCAGGCCCGAATGGGATGACAAAAAGAATCTTGAAGTATTCGGAAAGTGTTCGAACCCCAGATGGCATGGCCACAATTACATCCTGTATGTTACCGTGAATGGCGATGTGGATCCTGCAACCGGGTTTGTGCTGAACCTGAAATCCCTGAGCCGTATTATTCGTACCTTCGTTGTTGATAAGCTGGACCACAAGAACATCAATCTTGAGGTGGATTTCATGGAAGGCCACATGGCTTCGACAGAAAACCTGGCCATCGCGATATGGAAGCAACTTGAAAAGCCCATTCGTGAACAGGGTGCCCGTCTGCACTGTGTAAAGCTTATCGAAACAGAGAATAATTACGTGGAGTATTTCGGAGACAAACAGTAATCAATAACACCATATACAATGACATCAGAAATCAACAGGGATATGGTCATCGAAAACAAGATGGATGACTATGAGAAAATTGACCAGTACAACCAAAAAAAGATCAATAAACTGGCTGGCCTTTACAAAGAAGTGCTTGCCCTGGTGGGGGAGGACCCCTCGCGCGAAGGGCTCGAGAAAACACCGGAACGGGTGGCCAAGGCCATGCAGTTCCTTACCCATGGCTATGATCTGGATGCTGCAGAGATCCTGAAATCGGCCCGGTTTAAGGAAGATTACAAACAAATGGTCATTGTAAAGGATATTGAGATTTACTCCATGTGCGAGCACCATATGTTGCCCTTTGTTGGCAAAGCCCATGTGGCCTATATTCCGCGGGAGTACATTGTTGGCCTGAGCAAGATCCCCCGCGTGGTAGATGCTTATGCGCGCCGGCTCCAGGTGCAGGAACGGCTGACCACCCAGATCAAGGAATGTATCCAGAAGACTTTGAATCCCCTGGGCGTTGCCGTGGTGATCGAGGCCCACCATTATTGCATGATGATGCGTGGCATCCAGAAGCAAAATTCTGTAACCACCACCAGCGATTTTACCGGCGCTTTCCTTACGGATAAAACCAGGGCGGAATTCATTCACCTGATCGGTTCAAAACTGCACTAATGCAATAAATACTATGAAAAGAGCATACGTTTTCCCCGGACAGGGAGCACAGTTCGCAGGCATGGGCAAAAACTTGTACGACGGTTCAGCCGATGCCAGGGATATGTTTGAGAAAGCCAATGAGATACTGGGCTTTCGCATTACCGACCTGATGTTTTCAGGTACCGACGAAGACCTGCGCCAGACCAGGGTGACCCAGCCGGCCATTTTTCTCCACTCCGTGATCCTGGCGAACAGTCTGGGTGCGGATTTTGCCCCGGATATGGTTGCAGGGCATTCCCTGGGCGAATTTTCTGCCCTGGTGGCGGCCCGGGCGTTGACGTTTGAAGATGGCCTGGTGTTGGTATCGAAACGGGCACAGGCCATGCAGAAGGCTTGTGAAAAGCAACCTTCTACCATGGCGGCCATTATCGGCCTGGATGATGATATTGCAGAGGGGGTGCTGGCCGGCATTTATGAAGTGGTTGTGCCGGCAAACTACAATAGTCCGGGCCAGCTGGTAATCTCCGGCAGCGAACAGGGCATCGATATTGCCTGTGAAAAGCTGAAAGAAGCGGGGGCAAAGCGGGCATTGCCCCTGAAAGTGGGTGGCGCCTTTCATTCCCCCCTGATGGAGCCTGCCCGGGCAGAACTGGCCGAAGCCATCAACCAGGCTTCGCTGAATGCCCCCATCTGTCCTGTTTACCAGAACGTGGACGCAAAGCCGGTGACTGATCCCGAACAAATCCGAAAGAACCTGGTTGCCCAGCTGACCTCGCCGGTGCGCTGGACACATATTATGCAAAACATGATGGCCGATGGTGCCACCACCTTTGTGGAGGTCGGGCCCGGCTCGGTATTGCAGGGACTGGTAAAAAAGCTGAACCGTGATATCGATGCATACAGCGCCTGAACCATAGCTTCTTGTTATTTTTAATGCCGCAACCATGGCCGTGTTAAGCTATATTCTGTTCATCGCCGGCTTTGTACTCCTGGTTTTCGGGGCCAACTGGCTGGTCGATGGCGCCGCTTCCATTGCCAGACGCTACCGCATATCCCATGTGGTGATCGGTATGACCATCGTGGCCCTGGGCACATCATCGCCCGAACTGGTGGTAAACCTGGTGGCAAGCTTCAAGGGAACCGCCGACGTGGCCCTGGGCAATGTGCTGGGCAGCAATGTTTCCAACATCTTCCTTATATTGGGGGTTTCAGCCGTGATTTTTCCGCTGGTGGTGAATAAAAACACCTTGTGGAAAGAAGTGCCCTTCGCCCTGTTGGCTGCCCTGACCATCGGCCTTGTGGCCAATGATCTGTTTTTGGATGGCACCAGCCTGTCTATGATCTATCGCAGCGACGGCATTATTTTGGTCCTGTTTTTTATTCTCTTTATGGTATATGCTTTTGGCATTGCCCGCGATGGACGGGCCGATGTGGTATCAACCATCAGGGCATATCCCCTGTGGCTGTCGGTGGTGATGGTGTTTGCCGGAATGCTCGCCCTGATTGCCGGCGGGCGCTGGATCGTTCAGGGTGCCGTGGATATTGCCTCCGGCCTGGGCATGAGCGAAGCACTGATCAGTTTGACCATTGTGGCACTTGGGACCTCTTTGCCTGAACTGGCCACTTGTGTGGCGGCAGCCATGAAAAAAAATGCCGGCATTGTGATCGGGAATATACTGGGGTCAAATATTTTCAATGTATTCTTTGTACTGGGTACCAGTGCGGTAATCAAGCCCCTTCCGTTTAACAAGGCCCTGAATTTCGACATTTTTGTGGGATTGGCGGCCGTGGCCCTGCTCTGGGCATTTCTGATCGGGTCGGGCAAAAAGACCCTGCAACGGTGGCATGGGCTTATGTTTCTTGCGTTGTATGTTGCGTACATTGCAGCCCTGTTTATCAGGGGGTGAACCGCTGTCCAAGGCCACTTGACATTAATCTTTTTCCAGGGCTACATTTCTTTACCTTTCCCCGTATTGCTCCCGGTAGTATTGCAGATAATCGCCTGAGGTTACCTGACGCAGCCACTCTTCATTGGATAAGTACCAGTCAACGGTCTTGTCGAGGCCTTCCTCAAAGGTGACCGAAGGCTTCCAGCCCAACTCTTTCTGTACCTTGCCGGAATCAATGGCGTAGCGCAGGTCATGGCCTGCCCTGTCTTTTACGTAGGTGATCAGGCCTTCGGAGGCGCCGGGGGCACGCCCCAGTTTTTTATCCATGATCTGGCAAAGCAGGCGGATCAGGTCAATATTTTTCCATTCATTGTGTCCGCCGATATTGTAGGTTTCGCCCAGTTTTCCCTTGCGCAGTATCAACTCAATTGCCTGTGCATGGTCTACCACATAGAGCCAGTCGCGCACATTCTCTCCTTTGCCATATACCGGGAGGGGTTTTTCGTGTAATATATTGTTGATGAACAGGGGGATCAGTTTTTCAGGAAACTGGTTGGGCCCGTAATTGTTGGAACAGTTCGACAATACCACGGGCAGACCATAGGTGTGGTAATAGGCCC
>PXAA01000094.1 GCA_003567205.1 Bacteroidales bacterium | reverse complement strand
CTGGCGTTCGATACCTTGTATTCTGAAGGCCAGCGGCGCTATGTGGAAAGCTTGAGTGCATACGCCCGCCAGTTTCTCGGACGTATGCACAAGCCTGAGGCGGATTATATCAAAGGGATCTCTCCGGCCATTGCCATCGAGCAGCGGGTTAATGTGCGCAATCCCCGGTCGACCGTGGGGACTTCAACCGAAGTATATGAATACCTTAAGCTTTTATTTGCCCGCATCGGACAAACCTATTCTCCTGTTTCAGGTGCCGTGGTAAAGCGGGATACTGTAACCGATGTGGTAAACAATTGCCTGGCGCTTCCGCCCGTCACCACGGTCATGCTGCTTGCGCCCATTGTCCTGAAAAATAACCGGGATATGCTGCAGTATTTGTCTGTTCTGTTGCAGCAAGGGTTTACGCGTATAATGACCAATGGCAAGGTGAAACGTATCGAGGATCTGGTATCGCAGCCACCGGAGGCGGAATCCCTTAAGGCTTCAGCCATCGTTATAGACCGTTTTCGCATAGATCCACTTGACAATGAGCTTCGCACCCGTGTGGCCGATTCTGTACAGACGGCATTTTATGAAGGTGAGGGTACTTGCCTTCTTACCTATCCGCAAGGAGACACCCATCAAACCCTTGAATTTTCTAATCGCTTTGAGCGCGATGGCATACAGTTTGAAAAGCCGTCGGTAAACCTTTTTACATTCAACAATCCCTATGGTGCCTGCAAATCATGTGAGGGTTTTGGAAGTGTTATCGGCATCGACCCCGACCTGGTAATCCCCAACAAAAGCCTTTCTGTATACGAAGAAGCCATTGTTTGCTGGAAAGGTGAGAAGATGAAATGGTGGAAGGAACAACTTGTGGCCCATGCCTATAAATTTGATTTCCCCATTCATAAACCATACAAAGACCTTACCGGGACACAGAAAAAACTTTTGTGGACAGGAAATAAATACTTCAAGGGTCTGGATGACTTTTTCCAGATGATAGAAGAGAATACTTACAAAATACAGTACCGCGTAATGTTATCACGTTACCGGGGCAAAACGGTTTGTCCCGAATGTCATGGCACCCGCCTGCGGATGGATGCCGCTTACGTGAAGGTGGCCGGTCATTCCATAACAGACTTTGTACTCATGCCGCTGGACCAGCTGCAGGACTTTTTTAAAAACATAACCCTGGACAAAGAACAAGTGGCAGTGGCCCAAAGGCTTTTGCTGGAAATCAACAACAGGCTGGAATTCCTTAATGATGTGGGGCTGGGCTACCTGACCCTGAACCGGCTCTCCAACTCATTGTCGGGCGGTGAATCGCAGCGCATCAACCTGGCCACTTCGCTGGGCAGCAATCTTGTGGGGTCCATGTATATTCTCGATGAACCAAGCATTGGGTTGCACCAGCGCGACACCCACCGGTTGATCAAAGTTTTGAAAAAGCTGCGCGATCTGGGCAATACGGTGATTGTGGTGGAGCACGACGAAGACATCATTCGGGCCGCAGACCAGGTGATAGACATTGGGCCCCTGGCCGGCACCCATGGCGGCCGCATTGTGTTCCAGGGCAGCTACAATGATTTACTGGGACACAAGGATAGCCTTACCGCCCGTTACCTGACGCATAAGATGGGCATACCAGTCCCTCAAAGGCGCCGGAAATGGAAAGAATATATCGGCCTGCATGGCGTGCGCCAGCATAACCTGAAAGGTTTTGATGTGAAGATCCCATTGCACGTCATGGCGCTGATAACTGGTGTCAGCGGTTCCGGGAAAAGCACCCTGGTAAAGGATATATTGTATCCGGCCCTGAAAAAATACTATGGCGGTTATGGGGAGCGAACTGGCAGCTTTGATTCACTCGATGGGGATCTTGGCAGCTTGTACGATGTCGAATACATCGACCAGAACCCCATTGGTAAATCGTCGCGCTCTAATCCTGTCACCTATCTGAAGGCCTATGATGAAGTCAGGCAGTTGTACGCGGCGCAGCCTCTTTCCAAATCGCGCGGGTACAAGCCTGGTTTCTTTTCCTTTAATATAGAGGGAGGCCGTTGTGCAGAGTGCGAAGGAGAGGGCACAGTGAAAATAGAGATGCAATTCATGGCCGATATTGTACTTACATGTGAAAGTTGCAAGGGATCACGATTTAGGGAGGAGATCCTGGATGTACGTTATGCAGGAAAGACCATATCGGATGTTCTTGATATGACCGTGGACGATGCCATCGGGTTTTTTGGACAGGCAGAAGATTGTGGTGCGATCTGTAAGCGCATTGCCAGCCGTTTACAGCCCCTTCAGGATGTTGGCCTTGGGTATATATGCCTGGGTCAGCCTTCCAGTACCCTGAGCGGAGGCGAAGCCCAACGTATTAAGCTGGCTTCTTTTTTAATCAAGGGCATTACCCCCGCAAAAACCCTGTTTATCTTCGATGAACCCACCACAGGCCTGCATTTTCATGATATTGAAAAGCTGCTCCTGGCCCTTAATGCCCTGATTGACAATGGCCACTCCGTGCTGGTGATCGAACACAACCCCGAAGTGATCAAAAATGCCGATTGGGTGATCGATCTGGGCCCCGAAGGCGGCGACGCCGGCGGAAAACTCGTGTTTGAAGGCACGCCGGAAGAGTTGGCGGGTTGTCCGGAGTCCTATACAGGACAGTTCCTGGGAAGGAAGATTGTTTAGCTTTTGGCTTTTGGCTGTTGGCTGTTGGCTTTTGGCTGTTGGCTTTTGGCTGTTGGCTTTTGGCTGTTGGCTTTTGGCTTTTGGCTT
>PXAA01000028.1 GCA_003567205.1 Bacteroidales bacterium | reverse complement strand
GGAGGCGGTAAGAGTGAACCGTTTTTTGGCTCCGGATTTGGTCTTCATTTTAGGCATTATTCAATTCAATTAACAGATTTATATTTATAGGAAATGAATATTAATTCTTTTTTCCGGTTTTCTTTGATGCAACAAACATGATCATTCGCTTTCCTTCCATTTTTGGCATTTGTTCCACTTTGCCGTATTCCTCAACCTCTTGCGCAAAGCGTAGTAAAATCAGTTCGCCTTTTTCCTTGTATACAATGGTGCGTCCTTTAAAGAAAACATATACTTTCAATTTGGCACCATCTTGCAGGAACTTGATTCCATGTTTCAACTTGAAGTTGAAATCATGATCATCGGTGTTGGGTCCGAGCCTGATTTCTTTAACCACTACCTTGGCAGTTTTTGCCTTAATCTCCTTTTGTTTCTTTTTCTGCTCATAAAGAAACTTTTTGTAATCGATAATTTTGCATACAGGCGGATTGGCCTTCGGCGCTATTTCAACAAGGTCGAGCCCCAATTCATCGGCCATATTCAATGCATCTTTTAGTGGATGAATATTCGATTCCACATTGTCGCCAACCACGCGTACTACAGGGGCTGTGATGCGGTCGTTGATGCGGTGCGGATCTTCTTTTTTTACAAAACGCCTTCTGCCTCTGGGTTTGAATGGTGTTGCTATTGTTTGTCCCTCCTATGTTTTGTTAATAAAAAATCAGCCTGCGGCTGTTTATATTTCCGGGATGAGCCTGTGTATTTCCTGCTCAACCATTTCCACGAATTCTTCAATGGTATGTGTGCCAAGGTCACCCGATCCGTGCTTTCTAACAGATACGGTGCCTTCGGCTTCCTCTTTTTCGCCGACTATAAGCATGAATGGGATTTTGCGCATTTCAGCATCGCGTATTTTCTTCCCCGTTTTTTCATTGCGCTCGTCAATCAACGTGCGAATTTCGTAATTATTCAGCAAAGTTAAAACTTTTTTCGCATATTTTTCATATTTCTCGCTGATTGGCAATATAATAGCTTGATCGGGGGTTAACCACAGCGGGAAGTTTCCGGCGCAATGTTCTATCATTACCGCCACAAAACGTTCCAACGATCCAAACGGCGCCCGGTGGATCATCACGGGCCGGTGTTTCTGGTTATCGCTGCCAATATACTCCAGTTCAAAACGATCGGGCAGGTTATAATCCACCTGTATGGTGCCCAATTGCCATTTGCGCCCCAATACATCCTGAACCATAAAATCGAGCTTTGGTCCGTAAAATGCAGCCTCTCCCTTCACGATTTCAGCCTTAAGGCCCTTTTCTTCAGTGGCCTCAATAATGGCCTGTTCCGCCTTGTCCCAGTTCTCATCTGTGCCAATATATTTTTCCATGTTGTTTGGATCACGCAGCGATATTTGAACGCTGTAATCGGAAAAATCGAGGGCTTTGAATATCAGCAATACAATATCTATAACCGCGGTAAATTCCTCTTTTACCTGGTCGGGACGGCAAAAGATATGTGCGTCATCCTGGGTGAAACTGCGAACCCTTGTAAGTCCGTGTAGTTCACCACTCTGCTCATAACGATATACGGTACCAAACTCCGCAAAACGGACCGGCATGTCTTTATAGGAATACTGCTTGTTTTTGTATATCTCACAATGATGTGGGCAATTCATGGGTTTCAGAAAAAACTCTTCGCCTTCTGAAGGGGTGCTTATTGGTTTGAAGGAATCCTGACCGTATTTGTCATAATGGCCACTCATGATATAGAGACTCTTATTGCCTATGTGTGGAGAAATTACAGGTTGATAACCGGCTTTCCGCTGAATCTTTTTCAGGAATGTTTCCAGATTCTCACGCAATTCAGCTCCCTTGGGTAACCAGAGAGGCAATCCCTGACCTACATTTTTGGAAAAGGCGAAAAGCTCCAACTCGCGGCCGATCTTTCGGTGGTCGCGTTTTTTTGCCTCTTCCAGCATCTCCAGATACTCTTTGAGCATTTTCTGTTTCGGAAAGGTAATGCCGTAAACCCTGGTCAACTGTTTGCGGCTTTCATCGCCCCGCCAGTAAGCGCCTGCTGTATTGAGCAACTTTACAGCTTTGATCGGGCTGGTATCCACCAGGTGGGGGCCGCGGCATAAATCGGTGAAATTTCCGGAACGGTAAAAACTTATGGTACCGTCTTCCAGGTCATTGATCAGGTCAACCTTGTATTCATCTCCTTTTTTGCTGTAGAACTCCAGGGCTTCCTGTTTGGGGATTTCCGTGCGGACAAACTTCTCTTTACGCCTGGCTATCTCCAGCATCTTTTCTTCAATTTTATCAAAGTCGTTACTTGATATGGACCGGTCGCCCAGGTCAATATCATAATAAAAGCCATTTTCCACATCAGGGCCTATGCCGAATTTGGTACCCGGGTACAACTCCTCAATGGCTGCAGCCATCAGGTGCGCAGAAGAATGCCACATGGTGGCCCGGCCTTCTTTGTCGTCCCATGTGTTCAATTTGATTTCAGCATCAGTTTGTATAGGCCTGTCCAGGTCCCAAACCTCGCCGTTCACATTGACAGACAAAACATTTCGTGCCAACCCTTCGGATATGCTGCTGGCAATTTCCTGGCCGGTAACTCCATCAGGAAATGTTTTAACCGTTTTATCAGGTAGAGTAATTTGAATCATCAGCAATTGTTTATGGCCTAATTTTTCAGGCTGCAAAGGTAAGGAAAATATCTTTTTCCATCTAAACAGAAAGGTGGGGGAAATGTTTTAAAGCTATGGTATTATACGCTTGATCAACCTCAACCTGTGAGAATACCCTCCCGTGTCCATATTAAATATGCCATGATGGTCGATTCTGTCGATTCGGACTTTTCCGTGGGCATGTATTACCTGGCCATCGCCAAGCAGAATTCCTGTGTGTGTAATTTCTTCGTTGGCATTATCGAAGAAGACAAGGTCACCAGGTCCGGATTCATTGATCAGATGGATGCTTTCACCACTGTTTGCCTGTACTGAAGCATCTCTTGCCAGGGGAATACCGGCCATCTTGTAAACTACCTGGACAAAGCCTGAACAATCCATACCGAAGGCAGAACGGCCTCCCCAAAGGTATGGGGTGTGCAAAAAAAGTTGTGCATAACCTACAATGCTTTCTCCATTTGCCTTTCTTGTTTGAATCATCTGTCCCTGGTATTCGTATGTTTTACCCCCTACAGTCATGGCTTTCCCTTTATTGGTGTATAAAGAGCTTCCGGCACTCAGAACAAAATGATTGCCTGTGGGCGATTCCCTGACCATGGCCAGATGTTCCCCTGTAATTGCATGCACTGCCTTTTCAAGTATTTCAACCCTTGTTTCGTCGAGCAACTCTACCTGGTTCCTGGCCACCCAGCCGCGGTAATGATCCAGAACCAATTCTACGGAGAGCCAATCGGGTGACTCGTCAAGGATAAAAAACCGTTCCCCAAACAATAGCTGGCTGACCATTTCGCTTTTGTGGTCGGGATGCATTCGCACGGCAGCAGTGGCCATTAAACAAATTCCGTTTTTCATTGTATCAGGATTAAGGTTTAACACGCACGAACAATAAAAGTAAGTTTTTTTTATGTTCCGTGAAAATTCTTAAATTCGTTTTTGTTTATATACCATCACATGAAACAGATCTTTCATTGGCTGCAACGTCAGTTTTCCAATATAATCAAGGGCTTTCTGGTTTTGCTCAGCATTTTTTTCCTCGTACAGCTATTCCCGCGACAGCCGGGATTTGATTATGAATATCAGCAAGCAAGGCCCTGGATGTATGAGGACCTGATTGCGCCCTTTAATTTTGCCATCCTGAAAACTCCAGCCGAACTGGAAAAAGAACAGGAAGAAGTGATGGCAGATTTCCTTCCGTTTTTTTCAAGGCGGCCCACTATAAGGGAATCAATGATGGAATCCTTTGAAAAGGCTTTTGAAGAAGCCTGGAATGAAAAGTATGATGAAAATGATGAACCTGTCCTGAAAAGGCAGAGCAGGGAGGCTGGCATCAATATCCTTGACCATTTGTACAATGCGGGGATTATTTTTTTCGATGAAAAATTCAGGGAAAAACCCGCAAATTTTCAGATCAGGGTGGTGGAAGACAATGTGGCCCGGTCTACTGTACTGGGAGCCATGTATACCATACAGGAAGCCTATCTCTATGTACTATCGGTATTGGATGATTTGGACGACCGCACAGATGCCAGCTTGCTTCAGCCATTGCTGGAAAATGCATTGAGCCATAATGTGTTTTACGATGAAGGACTTACGGAACGAACCATTGCTGCCGAACTGGATAATATTCCCTTAAGCAGGGGAATGGTTCAGGAAGGGGAAAAGATTATCTCCAAAGGCGAGTTGGTAAGTCCGGAAACTTACCAGATCCTTGAATCATTCAGGGTAGAATTCCAGAGACAGACCGGTGATGCGTCCATGCAAACCATATTGTATGCAGGGCAGTTTGTGTTGGTGAGTATTTCCATGATTGTAATGCTGCTTTTTTTATATTTCTTTCGCAAGGATGTTTTTTCGGACAATCGCAAAATCTTGTTGATCCTTTTGTCCGTTTTGCTGATGGTCTTTATGACCAGCCTGGTAATCCGCTCTAATATCGATTATATCTATCTTGTTCCGGTATGCCTGGTTCCGGTGATCATTCGCGCATTTTTTGACAATCGCCTGGCGCTCTACATACACATTACCACCATCATTTTGATTGGCTTCTTAATTCCGCGTAGTTTTGAGTTTGTATTCATTCAGTTTATTGCCGGTATTATAGCCATATTGAGCATGGCAAGCCTGCGGCGGCGTTCCCAGTTGTTTGTTACCGTGGCCCTGATTTTTGCTACTTATTCGGCTGTATATTTTGGATTATCGCTGGCACACACAGGATCTTTTAAAAACCTGTACTGGCCCGATTTTGCCTATTTTGCAGTAGGCGCTTTTCTTACATTGTTTGCCTATCCGCTCATATTTTTGTTTGAACGGCTTTTTGGCATGCCCACCGATTTTTCACTGCTCGAGCTTGCCGATACCAACAATAGCTTATTGCGCAACCTGGGGCTGCGGGCCCCCGGCACTTTCCAGCATTCACTGCAGGTAGCTAATTTATCGGAAGAAGCCATACTTGCCATTGGCGGCAACAGTCTGTTGACTCGTACCGGTGCCTTGTATCATGATATTGGTAAAATGCAAAACCCCCAGTATTTTACCGAAAATCAAAGCGCTGAATTCAACCCGCACGATGAGATATCCTACAAAGAAAGTGCACGGATCATTATTAATCATGTGATCGATGGTATTGAACTGGCGCGCAGGCAAAATTTGCCTGAGTACATCATTGATTTTATCAGGACACATCATGGAACCACCACCGCACGGTATTTCTATACCATGCAGGTAAAAGAGAGCCAGGATGAGGAAGTTAGCAAGGCAGATTTTATCTATCCGGGCCCCCGCCCGTTCAGTAAAGAAACGGCCGTAGTCATGATGGCTGATTCGGTAGAGGCAGCCTCCCGCAGCCTGGGTAAACCTGATGAAAAGAAGATCGGCCAATTGGTAGACCAGATCATTGACACCCAGGTACAGGAAAAACAATTCGACAATGCGGATATCACTTTCAGGGACATCAGCACGGTAAAGGGGATATTCAAACGCATGCTGCTAAATATATACCATGTTAGGGTAGCCTATCCTTCAATGGGATAAACCCTGAGGTATTGGCAAGCTTCTTCCAGGTAAAGCAACGAGTCAGGACCAAGGTGAAAGACCAGGTCGATAATGCTCAAATCCTCAACAAAGCCTGAGCGGTCAGAAAATACCTGGTAATAATGTGGCCAGTGACTAATCAATAAGTGGCCATAACCTGAAGTTTTTGGGGTGATTACGCCACGCAGATCGGTCAACCCTTTGGGCTTTGTTATATAATCATTTGTGGGGAACACAGAAAACTTTATCCCAAGTTCTTTCCCAATGGCATCCAAAAGACCCAAATTGAATTGCCAGAGCAAACCTGTATATTTATTGATATAAAACGGAGCCAGCAGGTCTTTGTAGTACATATAATAAGGTGCTTTTCCGTATGCGCTGGTAATGGCACGCCAGTGCATTGCCTGCCATTTTTCATGATTACTGGTACGTATATCCCTGGTTTTGGTGTGGTTCCCCAGGGGTTTCTTTACAGGGATGCTCAGATCCAGGGTGCCATTGGCGGTGTGTATACGACACCGGTTGCGCCATGTCTGTTTGGGGTAGCTTTCGTGCAGTTCTAAAAAGGCCTTCCTGGCCGAGAGTAAAATGACCATATAGGTTAGGGGCGGCAGGTAGGCCGTTGATAAAAGTGGCGTAAACTGCTTATTCTTAATGGAAGACATCAGCCGATATGTTGCAATATCCGATTATTCAGACTATTTTTGTTAAGAGCAACTGCAAAAATAATCATTCACTCACTCATCTGCAAAAACCTGTCGTCATGAAAATTCTGAATGCTTCACAGATACGGGAACTGGATGCCTGCACCATAGAACATGAACCCATTGCCTCCATCGACCTTATGGAACGTGCAGCGAAAAAGTGTTATGAATGGATACGCCGCCACATGAAAAAATACAAGACCGTTCATGTATTCTGTGGCATGGGAAACAACGGTGGCGACGGACTTGTGATTGCCCGGTTGCTTGCAGGGGCAGGTCACCAGGTAAGGGCATATAAGGTCTTGCATGCCGTACAGGCATCAGAAGACTTTCTGATCAATGAAAAAAGATTGTCCAATGTAAAGAACCTGCACCTGGAAGAATTGTCTGAAGAAGACCCTATGCCTGCAATAGGTCCCAAAGAACTGGTAGTGGATGCCATGTTGGGAAGTGGCCTGACCAGACCCCTGGAAGGACTTCTTGCAAAAGCAGTACAGCATATAAATGCTTCAGAGGCCATGGTGATTGCCATTGATTTTCCTACCGGTCTTTTTTGCGAAGATAACCGCCAAAATGCAGAGCGCAACATAATCAGGGCTGATTACACCCTGAGTTTTCAGGTCCCGAAGCTGGCCTTTATGTTTGCCTCCAACGAAAAATTCCTTGGGTCGTGGTATTTGATCGATATTGGCTTGCATCTGTCCGCAATAAAATCTGCAGATACCAAATATCATTATTTGCAGGCTTCGGATATCAGGGCAATTTACCGGCCCAGACGAAAGTTTGCCCATAAAGGCCATTTCGGGCATGCTTTTCTGATGGCAGGGAGTTTTGGTAAGGTGGGGGCAGCGGTGTTAACCGCCAGAGCTGCCGTTCGCAGTGGCACAGGTTTGCTTACAGTGCAACTACCCCAATGTGGTTATGAGGTGATACAAACGGCCGTCCCGGAGGCCATGTGCGTTCCTGACCAAGGAATGCAATTTATATCGGAGGTAGCTGATCTGGAAGGGTATAATGCCGTTGGGGTAGGCCCTGGGCTTGGAACCCATGAACAAACTTCACGTGCGCTCAAACTGTTGATCCAGAATACGACTGTGCCCATGGTCATTGATGCCGATGCCCTGAATATATTATCAGAAAACCTGACATGGTGCGGATTCCTTCCTAAAGGATCTATATTTACGCCCCATCCCGGTGAATTTGACCGCATTGCAGGAAAGACCACCGACGACCATGACAGGCTCGAAAAAGCCATTGAACTGGCACACCGTTTTCAGGTTCATGTGGTGTTAAAAGGAGCACACACGGTGGTGGTTTGCCCGGAAGGAAGATGTTTCTTTAATTCTACCGGCAATCCGGGAATGGCCACTGGAGGAAGTGGTGATGTGCTGACCGGCATGATCCTTGGCTGGTTGGCCCAGAATTACTCCCCTTTGAACAGTTGCCTGCTGGGTGTTTACCTGCATGGGCGTGCCGGAGATCTCGCTGCCGCAAGCAAGGGCTACGAAGGACTTACTGCCGGCGATATCATTGATCAAATCCCCAAAGCAATTAAAACCACCCTCAGGGTTTGAACCTTTTACCCTGGACGCCGGCGAAAGATTCCCTTTATTTGATTTCCCGTGTGTAAACAAATAGGATGTTTTTGTGTTTACAAAATTAGTGAACACAAATTAATATCTGTTAATCCTGGTTAAGATGAATCGAGCAACGATTGCAAAAAAGAAAGACACAGTGGAACAAGTTCCCAATACATATACACCCGAAACCATAGATGTCAAAACCTTCAGGGAATGGTACCAATTGATGGTACTGGGCCGCAAACTGGATGAAAAGGCCCCGAATTATCTCAAACAGGCGCTGGGTTGGTCATATCATGCCCCCTATGCAGGACACGATGGGATTCAGCTGGCCATTGGCCAGATATTCGACCATAAAACAGACCACCTGTTTCCTTATTACCGTGATATGCTTACCGTCTTGTCGGCCGGAATCACTGCAGAGGAGATTCTCCTTAACGGGCTTTCGAAAGCCACCGATATTGCCAGTGGTGGCCGTCATATGTCAAATCACTTTGCCAAGCCGGAATGGAATATTCACAATGTTTCTTCAGCAACCGGAAACCATGCCCTGCATGCAGTTGGTGTGGCCCGGGCCATGAAGCGTTATGGACATAAAGGGGTGGCCATCAGTTCACAGGGTGAATCATCCGTATCGGAAGGTTATGTCTACGAAGCCATCAACGGGGCAAGCAACGAAAAATTACCAGTAATCTTCGTATTTCAGGATAATGGTTACGGGATTTCCGTGCCGAAAAAGGACCAGACCGCCAACCTGAAGGCAGCAGATAACTTTCGCGGTTTCAAAAACCTGCGCATCATTCATTGCGACGGAAAGGATGTGCTGAGTTCGATGAATGCCATACACGAAGCACGCCGGCACGTTCTTGAGATGGGTGAGCCGGTGATTTTACATGCCAGTGTGGTCCGGATAGGTTCACACTCCAACAGTGACCGCCACGACCTTTACAGGGATGATCGCGAGTTGCATTGCGTTAAGGCCCATGACCCCATGCTGAAAATACAAAAACTCTTGCTAAAACACGATATCTATAGCCAGCAAGAGCTTGATGCCGTAGATAAACAAATGAGCAAAGTACTTGCCGAGGCACACAAAAAAGTCATGAAAGCGCCCGATCCGGATCCTGAATCGATATTTGATTTTGTTATTCCTGAACCATACCAGTCTGAAAAATACCCTGAAGGCACCCATTCGGAAGCAGGGGAGAAGAAAAAACTGATTACAGCGCTTAATGAGACGCTCAAAGCAGAGTTTCGCCATAATCCGGATACCTATATCTGGGGGCAGGATATAGCTTATAAGGAAAAGGGCGGCATATTTAATGTAACCAAGGGTATGCAAAAGGAGTTCGGTATCGAGCGGGTATTCAATGCCCCCATTGCCGAAGATTTTATAGTGGGAACGGCCAACGGGATGAGCCGTTTTGATGAAAAGATCCGTGTGGTGATAGAAGGAGCTGAGTTTGCTGACTACTTCTGGCCAGCCATGGAGCAATATGTGGAAATGACGCATGACTATTGGCGCAGCAATGGACAGTTTGCACCCAATGTAACCATTCGCCTGGCTTCCGGCGGATATATCGGGGGAGGACTTTACCACTCCCAGACCACCGAAGGGGCTCTGACAACCTTCCCCGGTATTCGCGTGGTATATCCATCATTTGCCGATGATGCAGCGGGATTGCTCAGAACATCCATGCGATCAAAAGGACCTACCTTGTTTTTGGAGCCCAAGGCATTGTATAATGCAAAAGTGGCCGAAACAGTCGTTCCCGAAGATTTTGAAGTGCCATTTGGGAAAGCCCGCATCCGCCGCCAGGGGAAAGATCTGACAATCGTTACATACGGAAATACCACCCACCTATGCATTCAGGCGGCCGAGGAGATTGCAGCGGAAACCGGGAAGGAGATTGAAGTCATTGATATCCGTTCCCTGATCCCTCTTGATACCGGGAGCATTATCAAATCTGTGAAAAAGACCAACCGGGCAATGGTTGTACATGAAGACAAAGTATTTTCGGGGTTTGGAGGAGAACTTGTGTCGCAGATAGCAGAAAATGCGTTTGAATACCTGGATGCCCCTGTGGTACGTATCGGTTCAGCCTTCACCCCTGTGGGCTTCCATAAGAACCTTGAAGGAGCCATCCTGCCTTCAATGAAGAAAATTAAGGAAGCTGCAATAAAATTGCTTGGTTATTAATTTTCCCGCATTACGTAATCATCGTATTCCAGTTCAAAACGGAGTTTGTGTTTTGATTCCTCTACGGCAAGGGCCTGGAATACTTTTTTGAGTTCGGGATGGTCTGTGCGTTCCGATAAATTGATATACAGCCTGAATGCGGCTTTTTCCCGTTTCATGGCCAGCACCAAGGCATCAGAGTACTCCATGTCTTCAGTCGTACCGGTGTGTACAACATAATCGGCAATTTTCAGGTCCCTCACTTTGTCTGCCTCCATATCGAACAGGCCTTCATCCTTAATTTTTTGGAGCCTGGCTTTATGTCCGACTTCTTCTTTAGCAAACTGAAGGAAAACGCCCTTCATTTCCTCATTCTGCATCTTTTTAGCCAGGGCGGTGTAAAAATCTACGGCATCCTGCTCTGATTGCATGGCAAAGTCCAGGATCTCATTAATTGAGTCAAATGTTTTCATGTCAATTGGCGTTTATGCTTGTGCAAATGATTCTTCCCACTCTGATTCAAAGCGTTTGACCAGCAGGTCGCATCCATATAAAAAGCGACGTTTCTGATTGTCTTCGCGGGTGGTGATCAAACGGTAATTGCCATTATTTGCGGGCTGATTTTTCATTGTTGTTGCTGCTTCCAGCATGACATCTGCAGGTGATTGATAAGCGGTTGCCAAACCGGACATTTTATGAAGCATGGTCAATTGTTCAAAAGATGAATGCGCCAGCTGTGACGTCATCACTGCTTCGAATTGTTGAATAATCTTTTGTGAATTGGTGAAACTGCCCCCAATTTCTGTGTGGAATGAGGCGGGCAGTATTAGATCAGCTTCTTCAGCAGTCTCGCTCATGAACACATCCTGGACCACCATAAAATCTGTTTTGTTTAATACCGATTTGATCTTGTTTTTATCCATCGCACAACCCACGGGATCTTCACCGAATATGTAGGCATGTTTTATCTTGCTTTCCTCCAAAAGCGACCATTGCGCCTGTTCCACCTGATCGGGCAGTTTACCAGCCTGCCATAATTCCTGTAAACAGGTTATCACAGTTTTGTCCTGCATATTGCCTCCTCCTGGCGCCAGGGCTGCACAAACACCCATGTCGAACAGGCCCTGGGCATTGTTCTTTTCTTTCAGCGCAATCAGACCGGAAGCTGTTTTACCTGATTTGCCCGTAATGAAGCAAAGGTTGCGCAATTCGTGGCAGGTATTGGCGGATATGCTCTTCTCAGCATACATGAGCACGGCATGGGCTTCTTTATTAAACGATTCAGCGAAACAGGCTATTTCATCAGGAGTGCATCCGACCTGCTTGGTCAAATCCTCAATGTTTTCCTGCAGCAAATGTTCGCGGTAGGATTCGAAACCTTCGCAATGGTCATCAATATAAATCCTGTTTTCCAGTTTGTTAGATAAGATATGATAAATGGCTGCCCTGACAAACTGGTAGGCCGATTCTATCCTGGTAATGGCCGTGGCTTTGTGTGCCATACTGCTCTGTTCGCTTGTTGTAATCAGTTCCAGGGGAATGCCTTCTTTAATATGGGTGTTAAAGGCATAAAAACCGGGCACAGCATGTTCATAATTGATCTCACTGTCAAGGATGTAGATCCGTTTTGCCCGTTTTATCTGATCAAAGGGTACATTGTATATGCTGTTGGCAAAATAGCCGGATCCGCGGTCCATATAGTGAAAACTGCTGACGTTGTTCGTCTTTACCCCGGCACGTGCCAGTTTCTGTATCAGGTACATTTCTTCGTTGGTGAGGCGGGCCCCGATGTAAAAGCCATTCTCCCCAGGCTCGACTGATTTAAACTTGCCTGTAATGATCTTGTATGCTTCTTCAAAGCTGATAGGCTCAAATGTTCCGTTGACCTTTTTCAGGGGCGTGGTAATCCTTGTTTTATCGTTCATGTAATGGTAGCCAAACTTTGCATAGCGGCAAATATTGCCATCTTTGTTGACAAGCCCGTTCCTGCCGGTAACCCTGGTAACGAAGCCGCTTTTGTGATGAAGATTGACGTTACATCCCACAGAACAGTAATTACAAATGGTTGAAACCACATCCAATTCAACAGGCATGGCCTTAAAAGGCACGTTTTCTGTGATGGCACCTGTTGGGCAGGTATCAATACACAGGC
>PXAA01000124.1 GCA_003567205.1 Bacteroidales bacterium | reverse complement strand
CTTTGTGGTGGCAAACAACGTGGAGGATCTCACACAGGGCATCTATCACTACCATCCGCATGACCACCAACTGGAGTTTTTGCGCGAAGAGGATGTTTCCAGACCTCTTTTCAGGGCTTGTTTAAGCCAGTCGATGATCCTTGATGGCGGGGCCGTACTGGTGTTCGCTGCGGTATTTGAGCGCACTACGGCAAGATACGGGGCTCGTGGAGAGCGATATGTGTACAATGAAATCGGCCACGCAGGACAAAACGTACACCTCCAGGCCGCTGCACTCAACCTGGGTACCGTGGTCATCGGCGCCTACCGCGACGACGAAGTGGAGGAAATTCTCGGTCTGGGCCGCGATTACAGGGTGCTGTACCTGATGCCCGTGGGGAAATTATAGATCCCGGAAAGGTGCGTTAGCAGGGAAGCTACAACCCGTAAGAAAGTCCGGTTCGCACGGAATAACTGTATGGGAAGGCGCGCCCTGTCATCATGCCTTGTTCCGACACCGGGCTAAGGAAGATCTGCGCCGTAGGCTCCATATGAAAGATAAGTTTGCCGGTCAGTGGAATATCCAGTGACAGTCCGCCAATAGCGGAAAGATTAAGCTGTCTGACACCATAGGTTTCGCCAATGGATTTCTGCATGGTATTTCTGCCAGCAAAGACTTCATTTTGCATCAGGTAATTGCCGGCTACACCCCCTTTGATTTGTAATCCCACGTTCCTGCGCAAGATATGGTAGCGAAATATCAGAGGTACCTCCATATAGCGAAAAACCTGGGTAATGCCTTCAGCGGATTTCTTCAATGTCCGGATCTCTGTTTCGTCAAATGACTGCTTGTTGGTAAGCACCCTGAAAGATTGCACGTCGGCAAAATAATGATAGGGATCATGCAGACGAATGCTTCCCTGTGATGTAATGATGGTCTGGGGGTGATATGTCTTGCTCGAATTAAGGTCTTGCTGATATAAGGGCATATGGGCCGGATGGGAATACACCATGATGTCTCTTACATATTGCCCCATATTGTTATAACCTATTCCTGTTTGTACAGACCATGCCGGGGATATCCTGAACGATGTACTAAAACCAACGGCATAGGTCATTATCCTGTCTTCCAGTGCTTCAAATGGAATGTTCTGGAATCCGAAATCGTTGTTGTCGGCCAGCAAACGATAGTTGTACCCGGGAGCAAAATGAGCGCCAAAACGAATATTGGACGGTGCTCTGACTCTGGTTCTGGCAAAATAATCGGAAACCCTGTCTCCGATGCCTGTGATACTGCGTTCGGTATCCGCTTCAAACAGATCAGAAGTAAGACCAAAATGAGCTGCCGGGCCATCAGACGATGTCAACATGGCAGCAAATGCATCCAAAGGACGGGTAGTAGAATGGGACGCAGCAAAAGCAGGTAACTCACTGGATTCGGCAAACAGCAAGCCATCAGGTCGTGGCGATGTGACCGCCCGTTGCAACAACCCGGCACGTGTTGCTCCCTGAGCCTGTCCTTCCGCAGCAACCATCGGGACCAATTCAGTTGCCGGCACATCTGTAGCTATGGAGGCATCCTGGATAGTACCTTCAGGCATCAAAAACCAGAAAGAAAAAACAGCAACAACAAGAACGGCCAAAGAGGCTGCCACCCTGAAGAACAGTGGGAGGAAACGCCGCCTGGGCATATTATCCAACGCATCGGATATGTGCACCCAGGACTCCACCGGGGGGTTGATTTTCAAACCCTCCAGTTTTTCCTGTATCCTTTGGTCTATGTAATGCCGTTCCATTTCTATTTTCAATCTTTCGGACTCCGACTCTTATATCGCCCTGTAAACAACCTTCAATTCCTTACCCAGCTTATCTTTCAGCAGCATGCGCGCCCTGGCAAGGTTCGACCGCGAAGTCGATTCAGAAATCTGCAGAGCCTCTCCAATCTCTTTATGCGAATAACCTTCCAGGGCATACAGGTTAAACACAAGCCGGTACTGCACTGGCAAAGCTTGCACGTATGCCAGAATATCTCTTGTATTCAGGGTTCCCGGCCCATGATTCTGGTTCACATGCCCTTCATAATCGACCACATCGTCCAGTGACAAATGATAAATACGTTGCCTGTATTTTTCAATGGCCGTATTGATGAATATGCGCCTGATCCAGGCTTCCAGCCTGCCTTCGCCTTTATAGGAAGGCAATTGCTCAAACACCTTGATAAAGCCTTCCTGGAGAATATCCTGGGCTTCATCATAGCTGGCGGCATAGCGCTGGCAGAGGCCAAACATCTTTTTTGAAAATAGCGCATACAGGCGGTATTGATCCGCTTTGCGATGCTGTAAACAGCCTTTTAGTATCTTTTGTAAAGAATCCAACGAAGCTTGCTTTGTATAAAACAAAGATAGCAATTCCTGAAAACTTTAAAAAACCCGGGGGCAGATACCTTATAAAAAAATCAAAGAGCGTAATCCGGGCTTTATTGATTCAAAAAAACATCCCCTTTTCCTGAGTAAAGGGCAATAACATATTCTTCACTGAATTCCAACGCAATTTCCCTCAGCACCTGAAAGTCCCCGTCAAATCGAATTACAATGGGGTTTTCAGGCATATAGTGATGAATGTGGTCAAACAAAACAAAATATTCCTCCCCTATCCGAAAAAACCCATAATTGCCAGGTGGCAGGGTTTCTTCCTCTGCCTGGGCTTGCCATAATTGGGCAAAGAAATCAGAATAGTCTGTTTCAGCACCGGGCATTTTGGCATGCACATATCCCCAAACATGCTCGGCAGAGAGCCTATGCATCACTTTCTCATAAAAATCAAGATAAGGGCTATAGCCTCCCAAGACACTCAGTTTCAGCAGATCTTCCTTAACCTCAAAACTTGTAATGATGGTTTCCCTGTTGATCTCCATGTGTACATCATGAGATCCCTCCTGCATATCTCCCAGCCCGATAAATGTTCTGGCAGGGCCAAAAGCCGTAATACATGCCTCTGAAAGTTCTATCCCTTCAAAGATGATCATTCTGCGTCCGGCCACATGGGTATAGGTATATGCAATCTGGAAGTTTACACATGGATATTCTTCAAGGGTGACCACATAAAGTGCCATTTGTCGTTCTTCCCCGTTAAATACCTCCCGCAGTTCCACCATCAGCTTTCCGGAAAAGTCATCCATTTCGGGCTTTTTCTGGCATGCTAAAAACAATACATTCAGGACAATGGTGAGAAAACAGCAGAGCAAAATATATCGTAAAGTCTTCATGTTCACTTAAAAAAAACACCCGCCTGAGCTTTGGGTTTGAAAGTCGCTCAAACGGGAGTTTTTGCATGCATTGAAAGCAAGCCGTAACAAAAGCGTTTCAGGGAAATGGCCGCATGGTTAGTTGTTACTGGTTAATGTTGTTTTTGGACTTCTAGCCTTGGTGGAGCTTTCGAAGTAAAGGTGCGGCCATTTCCGTATCCCCTGAAACGAATACAAAACCTAAAAAAAGAAATTATGTAGAAAAAGGAGAAAAACACCCGGTAATAAAAACCCTCCGGGAAGCGATTAATGGCGTTGTATTCAGACAATAAAAAAAGAACCTTATATGCCGGAAAAACCGATACGGCACATTACATAGACGTGAAATAAACCGGAAACGCTGCGTGTACAGGAAAATTATTCTGATTATGATTTCCTGCCACGCACTTCAAGCTTCAGGTAGTCAAGCATCAGGTCCATATCCATGTCCTGAATCCCGTGCCGGGCAAGATGCTTTCTGTCATCGTTGTAAGAAGTTTCAAAATCCTTGATGCTTTTCCAGGCAACGATGCTTTTGGTATACTGCCTGAAAGCTTTTCCCGGATCTCCCTGGCACCAGAATACATGTCCCAGGTTCATCAAATCATAATGATTGCCGGGTTCATTGGCCAGCAAACGCTCCAGGTAATCACAGGCTGTGTCGAACTTTCCCAGCAGAAAAGAACACCAGGCAAGGGGCCTGCGAATCTTATGGTTTTCAGGGGCAAGCACTTCTACTTTAAAATAGTAATCAAGGGCTTCCTCATACTTTTCGAGATGAATCAGGCATTGGCCAATATTGGCCTGAGTACGCATATCTTCGGGATCCATTTTTTCTGCCTGACGATAGTATTGGATGGCTTTTCCCCACTTATTCAGGTATTTGTAGCACCATGCCAGCTTTTTCACAATCCACAGGCGACCTGTTTCGATAAGGTCAGCCTTCTGGTAATAATCACAGGCGCTTGAAAAATCGCCGGTTTTCTCATAACAGAAAGCTATTTTCTCAAACAGTTCTATATTGCTTTTGTCTTTTTCAAGGATGGAAAGAAATATATTCAGTGCATCCCCATAAAAATGCTTATCGAACAGAAACTCGGCAATATTCCGGATGGTCTTCCGGTCCGAAACCAGATGATTCACAAAACAGGTTTCATGCAGGTCCATGTCCATGTCGAATACATCATCGAATTCTTTTCGCCAGGGGTGTAATTTATAGAAGCGGTACAGATCCTGGAAATACTGTGTATACACACTCCGGGTACGCGCAAGGCCACCCAGGAGTTCCTGGTCTTTTTCCAACTCTGATATTTGTTCCATTTCTGCATTCAGCATATTCATCATCACCGATTTCTGCTGTTCCGGAACCATTTCAAGATTCAGGCAGAAAGAGTATTTATCGGAATTACACATAAAATATGTGTTTTCCAGTTTTTCCACCAGTGGGCTCAGATCAATGCCCTTACCCTGGTCTTTAACCGCCGGCTGAATCACCGGGTTTTCTGCATAGAAAGGAAGGAACCAGTTGCTGATTTCACGGAAAAAGGGAAAGTGTTTTAAGCGGGAAAAAGCGCTGATAAAGACATCCATGCCGTCCATCTGCATTTCTGTCAACTCCTGCAACTTGTTCAGTAAATCAGGGGCATCTTCGAACACTGTTTCCCAGTCAGGGTTTTTTTCCTCTTCGGGCAAATCCGTAAATATATTGTCCAGGTCCAGCTTTTCTTCAATTCTGGGGCGCATTTTCATTATCTCCGGCAAAATCTCTTCTTCCCATTTTTTCTTTACTTTTTCGGTTTCACGCGATTTGGTAAACTGGATCAGTATGGCTTCGATATGTTGTTCAATTTCAGGGAACGACTGCAATGCAATTGTTTTCTCTTCCAGCACCGGATAGAGCCCATATCTGTCGTTGTATTTCAGGAAGCAGACAAATAACCCGATCATTGCACGTTCCCATACAAAAGTTTGTTGCTCTTCAACAAAACGAAACAGGAGATTGAATTTGTTGACATCGAAATATCTCAGCAAACTAAGAGAAAGCGCACTGACTACCAGTGCCTTGTCATGCCAGGGCAGTTTTTTTGAATCACAAACGGCCTCCAGCAACCGGATCTCCCCTTCTGAATATTTATCACTAAGCCAGATGATATGAAAAATATTGCCGAGGATTTTCTCCCTGCGGGTTGTATCATCTGCATCTCCAACCCTGACATCTTTTAATAAGCCGGAAAGCGCATCATCAAACGTAAGCTTTTCAAGGATCTGCATTGCTTCGAGCCGTTCACTGCCCTTATGTTTTAGGAATTCTTTTTTTTGCCAGTATACGTTTCCGCTGCCAGCTTCCATCAGCATCTCCTCCCTGAGATGGTCCGCCATCTCCAGGATGGCCCGGCGCAAATACCGGTAAACTGAATCGCGTTCCGGATCCTGGGTTTCAGAAAATGAATGCTTGAGCAAGCGTTCATAGTTTTCCTGCAACGCATTCAGCTCCCCAAAAAGGTATTCCCTGCCTGCGTCATTGATCATTTGACGAATCAGTACGATGGCATCGGCGATTCGCTGACGATGGATCAGTTTACAGGCATTATCGTATTTGCGGTTTATCTCAGATGTTTTCATATCATTTACAAAATAAGACGTTCTGCACTCATTAAACATTTGCTGCCAAATTGCACCAGGGCAAGGCCCGGACCCTCATAGGCTGCTGAACAGGCAACAGTGCTTTTTATTTTCTGCTTCCACGAGCCTGTGAGCTTGGCCGACTCATGAATATGTCCGTGGAGGGTTAGCATGGGTTGGTGTTTTTCAATCAACTCCTTAATGGCAATGCTGCCCACGTGCACATCAACCGGCACATGATCCACCACGACCCCATCCAGCCCGGCCCGGTCGAGCAATGTTTTATACGGGGGAGAATGGAAAAGAAAGATGGATTGCGACAATTCATCCGGACCAACCAACATCTCCAAATCTTCTTTGATGGTAGAGAATTCTGCATCCCTGTCGGGAGGAAGGGTGCGATAACCTTCGTGGGGATGCACACAACCTGGATCTGCATACCGAGACACATCATACCGTTCCCAGTCTTTAAGCAAAAAGGGCGTGGGGGGAACCATGGAATAACCGTATACGGTGAAGCGCCCCAGTTCTTTTTTCTTCATATGCATATAATTCCACAAACCATCCGCTTCGTAATGGATAAACGAGGCTTCCTGGCTCCTGGGATCGTCGTTTCCGAGGATCATGAACATTTCAGGATATTCTTCTCCCAGGGTATTTTTTAATTTCCTGAATGCGGGAGCCAGAAAGGCATTCACAAAATCAACCGGCGGGGCATCGCGGGTTGCCCTGTATGTGAGGCTGGAGGGGAGCAGGTCGCCTCCAAAGAAAACAGCCCCTGGCCGTTTTTTTTCTATCTGATGAAACAGTTTCTCGTACCGTGAAACATTGCCGTGCAGATCCGATACGAAAAAAAAGAAGTCATTCATCGCGCGCGGCCTTTCTTAAAAGTTTGGCAGTTTTGGATACCGATTCCAGCATATGGGCGAAACTGGTTTTGTTTTTTATGTCCTTATCGGTGATGATATGCAGATCGACCAGGCTGCCACTGGTCTTATAACAGGTTCTTTTCTTATTGATCTCTGCCAGGCATAAACCCCAACCATCGCACCAGGTACGCAGCAGTTCATGCCTGTCTGAATGTTCTTCGCAATGGGCCAGAAAGTCAATATCCGAACAAGGGCCCGCATTTCCGGTTTTTACACTGCCGATCAGATACAATGCCTTCACCCCGAAACGATCCATATCCATGTTCGCTGCCATGGCATCGGCCATCTCATAGCGCCATTTCCAGTGGTCCTGCTGTTTTTTCTCTTGCATATACAAATATAAAAAAAGCCCCGGACATGAGTGATCCGGGGCCAGGGTGCTTTTTTCTTGTCCTGGTGGATTATTCGATTGAATCGATAAGCAAGGTGTTGTCTGGTATCTCATCATCCTTAGCCGCCCTTTCATCCACAATTTGTTTTTCATCCTGGACAGTGTCATCATCCCCATAATAAATCGGGCCTTCAATCCCCAGGGGAAGCCCCAGCCAGATCCAGACAATAAACATAGGGATCCTGGCCACCATAAACGCAATGGCATAAGGAAGCATCATGGAAATCAGGGTCCCGATACCGGCTGTTTTGTCATATTTCTGGGTGAATACAATAACAAGCGGGAAGTAAGGCAGTAGCGGGGTGAGAATATTGGAATATGAGTCCCCGATACGATAAGCTGCCTGGGTAACCTCCGGTGCAAAACCCATAAGCATCAGCATCGGAACAAAAATTGGTGCCAGCAGGGCCCATTTTGCCGAAGCGCTGCCCATGATAAGATTGACAAGGGAGGCAATGATGATAAAAGCCACAAGCAATGGTATTCCGGTAAACCCGATGGCCTGTAATCCGTCAGAGCCCTTCACCGCAAGGATGCTGCCCAGGTTGGACCAGTTGAAATACGCCACAAATTGGGCCGCCACAAAAGCAATTACGATATATAAGCCCATGGTAGACATCGACTTCGCGGTCATATCAGATACATCCTTGTCGGTCTTAATGGTTTTTGAAACAATGCCATATACCAAGCCTCCCACAAAGAAGATGATAAACATTATGGGAACCAGGGAATCATAAAATGGCCTGAAGCTATTTTTGCCGGCAACCTCATCAAAATCACCCCGCAACAAACCATCGGCAGGAACCACGGCAACGGCCACCAGGGCAATGACGATCAGAATAGAGATTATGGACCATTTCAAGGCTCTGCGTTCGTGTGGTTTTACATCGCTGGTGGCCTCTTCAAAGATCATTCCTTCTGCCGGACGATATTCTCCCAGACGCGGGACCACAATTTTCTCCGTGATCCAGGTTCCTGCAATACCAACCAGTGGTACGGAAGCAGCCATCAGGTAATAGTTCGAAAGCGGGTTAACCGTATACTCCGGATTGATGATATTGGCCGCAGGTTCTGTAAAGGCAGCGATCATGGGGTCAAGCCCGGTGGGCAGAAAGTTGGCACCAAAACCACCCGACACCCCTGCAAAGGCGGCGGCAATCCCCGCCAGGGGATGTCTCCCCATGCCCATAAAGAGTGCGGCGCCCATGGGAATAAGCACCACATAACCCGCATCAGCAGCAACGGAACTGACCATACCAGCCACAACGATAGAAAAGGTAATGAGGTATTTCGGAACTTTGGAAACAAAAACCCGGAGGGCCACCGCAATCATACCGGTATGTTCGGCCACACCGATACCCAGCATAACCACAAGCACCAATCCCAGGGGCGGGAATGTGGCAAACACGTTTACCATGCTGGTAAAAATGCGCTGCAAACCATCTTTGGTTAATAAATTCTCCACCACAATATAATCTGCTTCCACACCGGTATCTGCACCTGTTCCGGGCCTTAGCACTGAAATGCCGCTGAACATCCACGACAGCAGCAGTACAACAACAATTAATATCGCAAACAAGGTTACGGGTTGTGGCAATTTATTGCCAACGATCTCTACCTTGTCCAGAATTCGCTTAAAAACACCCCCTTGGGAGCTTTCTTGTTTGGCCATAAGATGGAATTATTTGGTTCTATGGATAAATAAAAGCACCAAAAATAATGCATTCATTTAAAACAGAAAAATTTAAATGTCGATTATTGCCCAAAAAGGACAGCCCGTCAGGATTACCGGATGATGGTAACCGTGCCTTCGGTATAGCGGGTTTTCCCCATGCGTGTGTACCGCAGCACATAATAATAGGTCCCGTCAGGCACATTGGCCCCATCCCACCAGTTATTGTAATAGTCGTTGTGCTCAAAGACTTTCTTTCCCCAGCGGTTATAAATCACCATATGTGCATTGGGATAGTGCTCCAGGTTCTTGATCTCAAATTCATCATTGATGCCATCTGCATTCGGTGTAAAGACATTGGGAATGGTCAGATCGCAGTTTTGATCGGTGATTTCCTTTTCAAAAAAGTCGATGCATCCGGTATTTGTATCTGTAATCATGACGCTGTACACACCGGGGTCTTTCACCATCAGGGTATCATAGGTGCGCCCGGGCATATCCACTCCGCCAACCTGCCACTGATATTCCCAATTTAGACCGTCATGATTGATGGGATGTACCGTCAGCAATGTAGAATCCCCCTCGCATATGGGGATTTCCAGTTCGGAGGTAATTTCCGCTTCCGGCAAGGGCAAAATATGAACGGTAAGGGTTGTATCATAGGTGCATCCAAAATTGTCGGTGATCTCAAAAAGGAATTGATGGTCTCCCGGTTCAGCAACTGACGCTGCGGCCGGATTTCCGCTCAGGGCATCTCCATTTTGAAACCATTGTTCCTGAATAATTTCCGGCACGAAAATCAGCGAATCAGGATAGAATCCGGCATCAAACAACAAACCCCACCCAAACACATGACCGGATTCACCTATGGTCTGGTCTTCCACGCGCAATGTCCAGGCACCATTCATAGGACTGCCGGCAAAATCATTGAGGCTTTCATCCGGTGTATAATTGCCGGGAGGCATGTGTGCCGCATTAAAATAATAGTTTCCGGCGTTGTCTGTATATTCGTGAAACTGCGGTGTAGTTACCGCCATTTTGCCATATTGCGGAAACGGAGAAAAACAATAGGCATACGGATCGCCGGGAATATGGTCATCCCAGACCACCGGTTCACCCAGGTTGGCTGTGGGTCCACCATAAGCTTTCAGTTGCACAATGGTGCCAGCAGGCGATTCCAGTTCAAACATCAACTGCGACTGATCCACATGCTCTACATGTACACAGATCAAATCAAAATCTTCTGCCGATAATACCTCTACCCCTTCCTGGAACACATCAAACTCCAGCGTGGATTCGTAGAGATAGGCTGATTCCAGGCCGATCAGAAATGGCACCTCCTCTTCAACAGAGGTAGGGAAACCGGTCCAGGGGGGGGGATTGGCCACACCGTACAAAATGAAATTTTCATTGGCACAGGCTGTTTCCACCGAAGCCATGGTCCCAGTAAATGAAGGGATGGTGGCCACCATCAGCACCACATGAGCGGTCGCCACACATCCTGTTTCGGTATCGGAAACCGACAACCAAACCGTATAGGCTCCGGGAGCCGGGAAAAAATGGGTGAGTTCATGACCTGGAATTTCCTGGCCTTCGATGGTCCATGTATAAACAAAAGCTTCCGGGTCATATTCAATATTATCAGGAAAATAGCCAGCACTTGCAGCAAACGATACCGCCTCTGCGGACCCCGGACAATGCATCAACCCGTCAAGCGGGTCTATGTATGCCTCGAACAAATCACAGACATTCACGCAGCCAATTACAGCAAGCCAACCCACCCTTCCGGCCAGCGCATCCGGATCATCTGCATCAAAATCGTCTGAAACAAAACGGAAATGCATGCTGCCGGTTGATGAATAAAGGGTGTCGTCCGACAGGTCTTCCAGGGTCGCCTCTATGAGCAACGGGGCCGATTCATCGGAACCGTCGTACACATACAACACATCCCCCTGTCCCAGTTGGAACACCTCAAAATAAAAAGTCAATTGTTCCTGTCCGGGGTCAGCGCTGACAAAGGTGACCTGGTAATCCTCATTGGGCCCGTATGGTTCATCGGGGTCGCCAAGGCTGCTGTCTGTAAAGAACCCGTTGCAGGTTTCAATGGTCTGGCCATCATGTATATCGATCGGAAAAGTGATCTGTGCAAAGCTTTTGTCAGCAGTCAGCAAAATAAGCAGCGAAAAAACAAAGGGATAGAATTTCACAGAATGCATCTTTTTATCTATACGATAAAGCCAGGTTTTTATTTTATGTGCCGTGCACGTGTCAAAAATAAACAAAAAATACTGTTTTTAATTGTAATTTTGCAGGCTATGAAGAACATCCGCAACTTTTGTATTATTGCCCATATCGACCATGGCAAAAGCACCCTTGCCGACCGCTTGTTGCAAATGACCAATACCATTACCGAGCGGGATTTTAAAGACCAGATACTGGACAATATGGATCTGGAAAGGGAGCGCGGCATTACAATAAAGAGCCATGCCATCCAGATGGATTACCCGCATGAAGGCGAAATATATAAACTGAACCTTATTGACACACCAGGACACGTGGACTTCAGTTACGAGGTTTCCCGCTCCATTGCGGCATGCGAAGGGGCACTGCTCATCGTGGATGCATCCCAGGGCATTGAGGCTCAGACCATATCCAATCTGTATCTTGCACTGGACAATGACCTTGTTATCATACCTGTTTTGAATAAGATGGATTTGCCGGGTGCCATGCCCGATGAAGTTACCGAGCAAATCGTTGACCTCATCGGCTGTGATTCCGATGAAATTATTCGCGCCAGCGGAAAATTGGGATTTGGGGTAGAGAACATCCTGAAGGCCATTATTGAGCGCATTCCCCCGCCAACCGGTAAGCCTGATGCCCCGCTGAAAGCGTTGATATTTGATTCTGTGTATAATCCGTTCCGTGGTGTGGTGGCCTATTTCAGGATCTATGATGGCAAAATATCGCAGCACGACCACGTGCAGTTTATGAACACCAAAAAACAATACCATGCCGACGAAGTAGGCGTGCTGAAAATTACCCAGCATCCGAGGAAGAATATTTCGGCAGGTGATGTAGGATATATTATATCGGGAATAAAAGACGCCAGGGAGGTTAAGGTTGGTGACACCATCACCCATGTTAAAAACCCTACCAGCCAAACGGTAAAAGGATTTGAAAATGTCAAACCCATGGTGTTTGCCGGCATTTATCCTGTCGACACCGACGACTTTGAGGAATTGAGGACGGCCATGGAAAAATTGCAACTCAATGATGCTTCGCTGACCTATGAGCCTGAATCATCGGCAGCCCTGGGTTTTGGCTTCCGTTGCGGATTCCTTGGCATGCTCCATATGGAAATAGTCCAGGAAAGGCTGGAGCGGGAATTTGACATGACAGTGATCAATACCGTACCCAACGTTTCATACCTCGCCTATACAAAACAAGGCGAAAAGCACGTGGTCAACAACCCTTCCGACATGCCGGGTCCCAATGAACTGG
>PXAA01000128.1 GCA_003567205.1 Bacteroidales bacterium | reverse complement strand
TGTCTGTCTTTTAAATATAACAGTTGTCAACATTTTAACTCGAAGAAGATGAAAAAATGAAACATTAAATTTGGTTTTCAACATAGAAGTAGTTAGTAATTTGTGATTAGTATGGAAAAAGAGTTGATTAAGCTTAAAAAAATTGCAATGCAGGTGAGGCGGGATATTTTGCGGATGGTGCACGGCGCGCAGTCGGGGCACCCTGGGGGGCCTCTTGGTTGTGCGGATCTGTTTACGGCCCTGTATTTCAAGGTGTTAAAACATAATCCCGGAAATTTTTCCATGGATGGGGAAGGGGAGGACTTGTTTTTTCTTTCCAATGGACACCTTTCAGCGGGATGGTATAGTGTGCTTGCACGTACCGGTTATTTTGACACCAGGGAACTTTCTACTTTCCGGATGATTGACACACGCTTACAGGGCCATCCAGCAACCGAAGAGGGTTTACCGGGCATCAGGGTTGCCAGCGGATCGCTCGGGCAGGGTTTGAGCGTGGCTTGCGGGGCTGCCCTGGCCAAACGGCTTAACAAAGATCCCAATCTTGTATATTGCCTTATGGGTGACGGAGAGCAACAGGAAGGTCAGATATGGGAAGCTGCCATGTTTGCGGCCGGCCGGCAAATTGACAATCTCGTTGGCATGGTGGATTATAACGGGCAACAGATCGACGGGGCTGTTAACGATGTAATGCCCCTGGGCAATTTGCGGGCAAAATGGGAGTCCTTTGGCTGGAAAGTCTTGGAAATGGACGGAAACAATATGGAAGACATCCTGAAAACTTTGGATAAAGCAAAAACCATGAGCGGAAACAAACAGCCGGTGATCATACTGATGCACACGGAGATGGGCTATGGGGTGGACTTTATGATGGGAACCCATGAATGGCACGGCAAGCCACCAAATGATGAGCAATTTGAACGGGCCATGGCCAATTTCGAAGAAACCCTGGGCGATTATTAATCTCTTTTATTAAAACTGTAAGAATCTCATGAAGGAATATACTTTTGAGGAAAAAAAAGATACCCGCTCCGGTTTTGGCATGGGCCTGCTGGAGGTTGCCAGAAAAAACCCCAATGTAGTGGGTTTGTGCGCCGACCTTACCGGCTCACTCAACATGAACGGGTTTAAGAAGGAATTTCCGGAACGTTTTTTCCAGGTTGGCATTGCAGAGGCCAATATGATGGGCATTGCGGCTGGCCTGACCATTGGTGGCAAGATCCCATATACCGGAACTTTTGCAAACTTCAGCACGGGCAGGGTATACGATCAGATTCGCCAGTCCATCGCCTATTCCAAAAAAAATGTGAAGATCTGTGCTTCCCATGCCGGAATTACCCTGGGTGAAGATGGCGCCACCCATCAGATGCTGGAAGATATTGGCATGATGCGAATGCTGCCCAATATGACGGTCATTTCCCCTTGCGACCACAACCAGACACGTGCTGCAGCCATTGCTATCGTTGAACATAAGGGGCCGGTGTATCTCCGTTTTGGTCGTCCTAAGGTACCCAATTTTACAGATCCCGGCGAACCCTTTACTATTGGAAAGGCCATTGTACTTAATCAAGGCACGGATGTAAGCATATTTGCTACCGGCCACCTGGTGTGGGAAGCCCTTGAAGCCGGAAAGACATTATACAAAAATGGAATCCGTGCAGAGATTATTAATATTCACACCATTAAACCTTTGGATGAAAATACCATCTTACAGTCAGTGGAAAAGACCGGTTGTGCTGTCAGTGCAGAAGAGCACCAGGTAAATGGTGGGCTGGGTGATGCCATATCCCAGGTCCTGGCAAGGCACTTGCCGGCACCCATGGAGTTGGTTGCAGTGGGCGACCGCTTTGGTGAAAGTGGCAAGCCTGCTGAGTTAATGGAGAAATACGGACTAAGTGCACCGGTAATTGTAGAACGTGCCATGCGGGTGCTTCAAAGAAAATAGCCGATAACGAAAAAGCAGGATGAGACAGTATACGGATGAGGAGCTGCTGGCCATGTTTTTTGAGGGCGACAACCCAAACTACGCCTTCAGCCTCATTGTCAGAAAATACCAGGAACCCGTGTACTGGCATGTCAGGAGGCTGGTCATCAGCCATGATGATGCCAATGATATCGTGCAGGACGTATTTGTAAAGGCATGGAAGGCCCTCGGAAAATTCAGGAAGGATTCGGCATTGTATACCTGGATTTACCGGATTGCCACCAATGAAGCATTTAGTTTTTTAAATAAAAAAAAAAGACGGTATATGCTCCCCCTTGTGGATGTGAGCAAGCAGCTGGAAGAAACCCTGGAAGCGGATGTTTATTACCAGGGGAGCGAGATGGAAAAAAAGATCCAAACGGCTATTTTATCGCTGCCTGAAAAGCAGCGTGCAGTATTTAACCTACGTTATTACGATGAAATGAAGTATGAAGACATGGCCAAAATTCTGGATACTTCGGTGGGGGCGCTGAAAGCCTCCTACCATCATGCGGTAAAAAAAATTGAACAATCTGTGCACGGTGATTAAACCCTGAATATCTTTAAGTATCTAACAATAAAGGTGATCAAAGATGAAAAAAGAAAGTAGTAAAGAGGCCATCAGGAAGGAACTGCAGGAACTTGGCAGCTCGCTTGGTGCTGTTGACAGTACCCCGGGTTTCAGGGTGCCTGATGCTTATTTTGACCAATTGCCAAACACCATTCAGGAAAAGGTGTTGGAGAAAACCAGCCCGTCTGCTTTCAACCTGCCTTTTCTTGTTTACCGCAGGCTTGTGCCGGTAATGGCGGTTTTGCTTTTGCTCGCCGGCATTGCATTTAGCCTGTTCATGATGCGCAGCGAAGGCATCAGGGATCAATTGGCAACAGACCAACTGGATGCAGAGCTGGAATATTTTGCATACCGGACAAGCATGGATCACGATTTGTTATATGACTTGGTTCTGGAATCAGATCTTACTGCCGATGAACTTTTATTCGGACTGGAACCCGGAATTGCAGAAGGGGAGAACGGCTATGATGAGATTATGGAAATGATGTTTGAGGATGCACGCTATTACGGGATTGAAAGCAGCTACCTTTTGTCATCCCTTGATTAAACCTTTTTAAATGATATCCATTATGTATAAAATCAAATCAAATATGCGCCACATGCTTTTTGCAGTGCTGGCCATTCTGTTTGTCAGTGCAGGTTTCGCCCAGCCGCCCCGGGGCGAAAGACAACCTCAACACAGGGTTGATGAAAGGAAAGAGGCCATTGAAGCCAGGAGAATATCCTATATCACAACCAAGTTGTCTTTGAGCTCAGAAGAAGCCAGGGAATTTTGGCCCATTTACGACGAGTATACCCGGAAAGTGGCAGAAATATCTGATGGTTTCAGAAAGCAACAGGAAACTTTGCCTGACCCGGAATTCATGGATGAGCAGCAAGCTGCGCAATATGTGGAGGCAGAACTACGGCGTTTTGAGCAGTCATCGGCTCTGCGACGCGAATACACCGAAAAGCTTCTGGATGTACTATCCGTTCAGCAGGTCGCCTTGCTGTTTGATGCGGAAAGAAGCTTCAGCCGCATGTTGTTCCGTGAAGCCCAGCGGCGTCAGCGCCATGATATCCGGGGCAGGGAAAACAACTGATCATATTTCTTCAACGCCCGAGGCTTTTATCCAACCAATGTTGCCATTGGCAAGCCGTACTTCGTACCACTCCCATAAACTGCCTGTAATTTCCACCTTTGTGCCTTCATGGATCAGAAACAGATCAATGCCCCGCTCACCCGGGGCGCTTTTTGCTGTCAGTCTGGGCAGCATCACAATGGCTTCCTGCTTTTCATATAAGATGTGATATTGCCTGCTGGCGGCATAAAAACCAAGTATTGTGAACAACAGCATGACCAATGCTGCAGCAAAACCCAGCTTTTTTTGCCATTTTTTGCGCACCACAAAAAACAAGCCTACACTTACCATCAATAGAACAATACATATTATCGTTGTCCTGGCCCAGCCGTCGACCGGCTGTAATTGAACAAAGGCATCGCGCCAATCCAGAAAAAACAGCTGTGGAAGCGGATCAATACGATCGGTTACCTGTTGCCTTGTCAGGGCCAGGTTGTGCCGTATGGCATCGTCATTCGGGTTTATTCGCAGGGCCCTTTCATAATTCAGTATGGCTTTACCCGTTATTCCCTCCTTGAAGTAGGCATTGCCAAGGTTATAATACAGGTAAGCCGATTCCCATTCCATATCCAGGATTTGCTCATAGAGTGAAATGGCTTCATGATAGGCCTCTTCAATATATGCCTGGTTGGCCTTTTCCATAATCTGATCAGGTGAAAGGGCCTGGGCTGGCATTGCACACAGGGCTGTCAGCAGCATAATTAATATATGGGTATTTGTTCTCATGATCTGACGGTGCCTTGATGGCGTAATTCTTTTTCGAGTGTAACAATGGTATCCAGGGCTTTGTTGTAGGTAGTTTCCATCGGGCTTTCCATACCTTTTGGAGAAAAACGGGCAAATTCACATTCCTGTAGCCCTTCCAGGAAACTTTTTGCCAGTTCCCCGGATACCTGTCTTGACTGAAAAGCACTGTTAACGTTTTCTTTGTTCAGGCGAGCCACAGGGATGTTCAGCCGGTCGGATACATAACCCCAGAGCGCTTTGAATATCTCATCAAAAAAAGCCTCTTTGTTTTGTTGCCGCAATAATAACGCAGCCTTTTTCAAGCGTTTAACGGCCACTTTGCGCGCCTTTCGTGTGCGCATGCCTGATTCGTCTGCCAGCATTTGCAACCGCTTTCTCCAAATGACAAGAAAAATCAGCAAAATGATTACGGGCACGATGGCGAACAAATAAAAATTCATGCTCCGGAAGAAAAGTTCGCCGGTGCTTTTCCAGGATATTGGCCTGGTATGAATAAAACGGATGTCTTCGGCCAGGTAACTGCCATCCCCATAAATACCGGTGCCTTCAGTGCCGGCCAGATGCCCTCCATCCACATTGATGGTGAATGGACCTGCGGTTTTTGTGATGTATTCCTGCCGCTGCGGATCAAAATAACTGAAATGGATGGCGGGTATATCAACCGTTCCGCCGCTTCGAGGAATGATCACATAATCGAATGTACGCTGACCGCTGATGCCATTCCTTCCGGCACTGATGTTGTCGGATATCTGCGGGTCAAACACATCCAGTTGCCGGGGGAACTGAATTTCGGGTGGTTCTGCCATCCGCAGGTTGCCATGTCCTTTTATCGTGACAACCAGGTTTGCGGCATCATTGACAGCCAGTTCCTGGTGACTGATGCTGGCCTCCACGTCAAAATCCCCTACCATGCCACGGAAGCTGCCAGGCCTGTTTTGAGCCGGCAGGGGCTTTACACTTAACGTAATGGCATTGGATTGCACTCGGTGTGTGATGGTCTGAAAACTGTCGAAGGGAGATCCCCCGAAAAAATCATCAAAGAGGCTGCCCGGACGACGCGGCCTTGCTGTTCGCATCCTTACCGCCATTTCCACCTCCATGGGTTCAATCCGGATTTCTCCGCTGCGCTGCGGAAAGACAGCCACACGCCTGATTTCTGCCACATTGTATGTGATGCCGTTCACTTCGCGTGTACTTACCGATGGCTGACCCCTGCCTGTAATGTTTTCTGACCACAAGGCCTGGAATCCTGGTAACTTTTCAATGGAAAAATTGGTTACCGGCAAACGGGTAAACAAACTGTAGGAGATGATCACCTGTTCACCCTGGCAGGGATCAGGTTTGCTGACCTCAGACCGTATAAATATGTCTTCTGTAGTGGGCCTGTCGGGCTCATCTGGTTCTGCTTCAGGTCTTGAAGGCGTTGCATGCGAGGTGGGGCCAACAGATTCATCCACTAAAATTTGAAGGGCATCGCTGGTGTAGCTTTTGCCATCAACGCGTGCTGTGGCTGGAGGTATCCGGAACTCTCCTTCTGCAAGGGCTTCCACCAGGTAGGTATAGGAAAAAGAAACAGTGGTCGTTACCTGGTTATTGATGATCTGTGTGGAGGTGCTTGATGACTGGCTGGGTCCGGATATTACCCGAAAACCTTCGAATGCAGGTGCTTCAATCCGGTCGGGCCGGGCATTGATTGAGTAGGTTATCCGGAAACGCTCTCCGGTACCTACAGTTGAAGGTGCGGAAGCAGAAAGCCGTATCTCTTCAGCCTGGCTTATGGCGGGGCTCATCAAGAACATACACATCCATATGGTTTTGAATAACAATCTCATAATTAGCGCTATTTCACCATTCCCTTTGGGTTCTTACAGTTTCCTTTGTGTGGTCTTCGCGGTTAATCTGTTCCTGAATTTTTTGTTCCTGCTGTTTCAGTGCATCGAGTATTTTTTCGGCATCCTCATGGCTCAGCTGTTCCATGCGATCAGGGCCGGTATCTTCCGGGGCAGTTCCGGGGGCTTGTTCTTCATGCATTCCTTCTTCGGGATCTTCGTCTTGATCTTCCTGGCTGTCTCCTGCTTTCGGTTCTTCCTGTGGTGGCATTTCATCGAGCAGATTCAAAGCATAAGCCAGGTTATAGCGTGTGTCTTCATCCTCAGGCCGCAAGCGTAAGGCTTGCTTGTAGGCTTCGATGCTTTCGGCAAGTTGGCCGGTACCCAGATAGGCATTGCCCAGGTTATGGAGTACATTGGCCTGCTCTGTTTCTGAAGGTGCCTGATACGAAAGCATATCAAATACCTGCCGGGCTTCTTCGAGCCTGCCCTGCCTGTACAGGGTGTTCCCCAGATTGAATAATGCCTTGTAATTGTTGCTTTCTGCTTCGAGCGACTGACGGTACTTTGCTTCTGCCTCAGCATAATTGCCTTCTTTAAACAAGCGGTTGCCTTCCCGGATCCTTTGCCGTGCATCTGAGGCATAGGTGTCCGTTGCCAGCAACAATACAAAGGCTGCAGTTAATTGTAGCACAAGCATATGTGGCAATCCTTTTTTAAATACAACCATTAATCAAAAATCTTTATTTTACCCAGCCATTTATTTTTTCTATCCCTCAAAATGAATTCCAAAATTAACAATAAGACAGCCAATGCTGCAAAATAGTGAAAGCGGCTTTCGTATTCGACGAAAATGCTTGTTTCATATTGCTCTTTTTCCAGGGCACGTATCTCTTCCAGGATACTGTCCAGTCCCATGTCGGCACCCCTGCCATGCCGGAATACACCACCTGTAGCTTCTGCCAGTTGACGCATCATTTGTTCATCATACCTGGTAATGACAGTATTTCCCTCATTATCGCGCAAGAAGCCTGTGATGTTCCCGTTCTCAAAAACTGGGATGGGGGCACCTTCGTGGCTTCCGATGCCAACAGTATGTATCCTGATCCCTTTACCCGTGGCCAGCTGTGCATATTCCAGGCGGTTGTCCTGGTGGCATTCCCCGTCGCTTATTAATATGATGGCCATACTTTGGGAATTGTTTTCCGGAAACGAGGCAAGGGCTCTTTCAATGGCCTTGCCGATGGCCGTACCCTGTACTGAAACCGTTTCAGTATTAACGCTTTGCAACAACATTTTGGCTGCTTGTAAATCCGTGGTCAACGGAATTTGCGTGTGAGCTGTCCCGGCAAAGACCACCAGGCCAAACCTGTCTTGCCCCAGGCCGTCGATCAGCCTGTTTACAGCCAGTTTGGCCCGGTCCAGACGGCTGGGGCGCACATCCTGTGCCAGCATACTGCGGCTCACATCCAGGGCTACAACAATATCAACCCCCTCACGCCTGGCTTCTTCCATGCGGCTGCCTGTTTGCGGATTGATGGCCGCCACCACCATCATGCCAAAGGCAAGCATCAGCAGCGAAAACTTTATCCATGGTCTGATTTCCGATGCCAGGGGGGCCATTTGCATAAGGATGCTTTCACGGCCAAAACGCTTCAAGCTTTTCCTGCGCCAATACCTTGACAACATAAAAATGAGGACAAATACCGGTACTACCAGTAAAAGCCAGGCCCATTCAGGGTTGTTATAACGTATCATTTCCATTTATCTAAGGAATTGTTCTTAACCATGTATATCTTAAAATGACTTCAAGGGCAATAAAGATCAGCGCCAGCAGTAAAAAGGGCAGGTATTCGTCCTTTATACGGACAAATTCCGCGTGGTCAATGATGCTTCTTTCCAACTGGTCGATCTCTTTGTAAACCCTGTCAAGCGCATCCTGGCTATCTGCCCAGTAATAACTCCCGCCGGTAATATCAGCCGTGTTTTGCAGTAATTCTTCATCTACGGGGATTTCCACATCCTGGTATTGAATTCCAAAAGGTGTCTGGAAAGGGTAGGGGACCAGACCACTGCTTCCGACCCCGATTGTATATACCCTGATGTCGAAAAGGGCGGCCATTTCTGCGGCTGTAAGCGGGTCTATTACCCCGGTATTATTGATACCGTCGGTGAGCAGGATGATCACCCTGCTGATGGCATCGCTGTCGCGCAATCGGTTAATGGCCGTTGCCAGGCCATCGCCAATGGCCGTACCATCTTCCACCATACCTGTACTGACACCTTTGGCGAGGTTCTTCAATAATGCATGGTCAGTGGTCAGTGGACACAAAGTAAAACTTTGCCCGCTGAACACCGTCATTCCGATGCGGTCGTTGCTACGCATATCAATAAAATTCAGCGCAGTTTCCTTTGCCGCTTCCAAGCGGTTAGGGTTGAAATCCTCCGCAAGCATCGATCCGGAGATATCAAGTGCGATCATAATGTCTATGCCTTCGATTGAGACCTCCCTGGTACTTGATGTGCTTTGCGGCCTGGCCATGATCACGATCAGCAATCCGATGGAAAGCAGGCGGAGTATGGCTGGCAGTTGAACCAGGCGTAAACGGAGATTTTTTCTGACACCACCAATAAATTCCGAATGGACAAAACGGATGTCGGCCGAACGGTCCCTGCTGGTAAGAAAGTACCATCCGGCCAGCAATGGGATAACGGCCAGCAGGAACAAAACGGAAGGGTATGCAAATTGAATATCAGCCAGCATCTGTATTCTTTTTTAATGGTTCGGCAAACGAAGCATGTCCGGCTTGTTCATCGGCATGATATGCAGGAATGGTATTTCGTACAAAGTCAAGAGCCGTTTCCAGCGCCCATTCGTGTTTTTCAGGACCGGGCTGGTGTTTGGCAAACTTTACCAGGTCAGCCATTTCCAGGATTTCGCGTGCTTTCACCCCGTGCGATTGCTTATCCAGCTTCCGGTCCAAAAGCTGCATAATCTCGGATGTGGTCATCTCCAGGGCATTTATATCAAACCTTTTATGCATATAAAGGCGCAGGATGGTGGTTAATTCGCTATGATATTGCTTTGTTTTACCAGCCTGCCATAACTGCTTTCTTCTCAAGGTTTCCAGGCTCGAAATGGCCGCAATATGTGCTGGAACATCCGGTTTCTCCCATATGCTTTCTTCCGCTTCGGCCGGCTTCCGGTTCCGGAGCCATCTGAACAGGAAAAAAAGCAGCAGGGCAAGTCCGAGAATAAGCAATAACCAGGGTATTAGCTCTCTTAAACCAATTGGGATACGCATAATGGGTCTGATATCCTTGTATTGTTCTGCCATATCCACATCGACACCTTGTACCTTCAGAAGAGCTGCCCTGCTTTCAAATATCGTGGTGTCGCCTTTTGCAATGTGTTTGAACACAAGGGGCGTGAGCGGGAAATAGCCTTCTTTCCAAGCTGTAATGACATGGTTCTGGCGCAATGAAACAAGTTGTCCGTCTTTGTGTAAAGTATCCGGTGCACCGTATCGTATCATCTCAATGTCGACGGTTTCGATATCATTGATACCGGGCAGGATGACCGTACCCTCAGAAGGCGCCTCTATCTCAATGATCAGGCGGCCGTGCTGTCCCATCACTATTTCTTCGGGGAAGAGTTCTATCCTCGCATGCTGTGCAAGCAATTTTTGCCCCTTGAACAGGCATAGGCAGAGGCACCCGATGATTATGTAGCTTGCTGGTCTCAATGCAATGTGTATTTAGTGACTTCTTTGCCTGAATAACTTCATCAGGGGTGGTACGTAATCTGTATCGGTCGATATAACAGTTTGATCAACACCCGCCTTGGCAAATGTGTCTTTAATAAATGCTTCATGTTTTTGGTTCTGTCTGTTGATATTCTCCCGGACGGCTTTGCTTGATGTATCTATCCAATAGGCCTTCCCGGTTTCCGCATTCCTGAATTTCACGAGGCCCATCCCGGGAATGTGTTGTTCTCTCTGGTCGAATACGCGAACACAAATCAAATCGTGTTTTTTGGCAACGATCTTTAATGCTTCTTTGAATCCCCTGTCGTGAAAGTCTGATATCAGAAATGCCACCGAACGTTTTTTGATGACGTTCCGCAAATATTTCAGCGCAACAGAAATATCTGTTCCCCGATGGTCGGGCGTAAAATCAATGAGTTCCCTGATAATCCGCAGGATATGCGGTGTCCCCTTTTTTGGGGGGATGAATTTCTCTATCTTGTCGCTGAAAAAAATAACCCCTACTTTGTCGTTGTTATTGATGGCCGAGAATGCCAGAACAGCGGCAATCTCTGAGATCATTTCCTCCTTGATCCGTCCGGCAGCCCCGAATTCGTTCGAACCGCTCACATCTATGAGCAACATAACCGTCATTTCCCGCTCTTCTTCAAAAACCTTTACATAGGGGTGATTGAAGCGTGCGGTCACGTTCCAGTCGATGTTCCGGATGTCGTCGCCATAATAATATTCCCTGACTTCTGAAAAGGCCATCCCGCGTCCCTTAAATGCACTGTGATAATTCCCGGCGAACAGCTTGTCACTAAGCCCCCGGGTCTTTATCTCAATCTTGCGTACCTTTTTAATCAGTTCTTTTGTTTCCATATGCTTTGTTGACAACTCAACACCTCAACAATCTTTAAGGTACTTCCACCTTATTCAATATATCATTGATAATGTCTTCAGTGGTGATGTTTTCCGCTTCCGCCTCGTAGGTCAGGCCGATACGGTGACGCAGCACATCGTGGCAGATGGCACGTACATCCTCCGGGATCACATAGCCACGCTGGCGTATAAAGGCATATGCTTTGGATGCCAGGGCCATGTTGATGCTGGCTCGCGGTGATCCCCCATAACTGATAAGCGGGCTTAGTGAGGGCAATTTGAACTGGTCGGGGAAACGGGTGGCAAACACGATATCGGTGATGTAGTTCTCAATTTTTTCATCCAGATAAACATCCCTGACAACTTTTCTGGCCTTAATGATGTCTGCCGGCTCAACCACCGGAGAGGTCACGGGAAATTCCTGTTGCATGTTTTGCCGGAGGATGCGTTTTTCTTCTTCGCGGCCGGGATATCCGATGATGACTTTGAGCATAAAACGGTCTACCTGGGCTTCGGGCAGGGGATAGGTTCCTTCCTGTTCCAGGGGGTTTTCGGTGGCCATTACAAGAAAGGGTTCTTCCAGGGCGAAACTGTGGTCGCCAATGGTTATCTGGCGCTCCTGCATGGCTTCAAGGAGTGCACTTTGCACCTTGGCCGGGGCCCTGTTGATCTCATCGGCCAGGATGAAATTGGCAAATACCGGCCCCTTGCGTACCAGGAATTCTTCCGATTTCTGACTGTATATCATGGTGCCGATCAGGTCGGCAGGCAGCAGGTCGGGGGTGAATTGTATGCGGCTGAAGCGGGCTTTTATGGCCATTGACAATGATTTTATGGCTAGTGTTTTTGCAAGCCCTGGCACCCCTTCCAGCAAAATATGTCCGTCAGCCAGCAAAGCAATCATAAGCCTGTCAAGCATATCTTTCTGGCCCACGATCACCTTTTGCATCTCTTTGGTCAGCGCGTTGATAAATACACTCTCTTGTTGAATCCGTTCATTCAGTTCTTTGATATCCATCATACCGTAATATTAGAGAATAATGATTTACGGGCAAATATATCTTTCCGGGGCTTACGTTGGTCGTATATTTCAGTTAAAAAATGTTAAAGTGCTGATAATCAACAAGAAGAAAAAAAATTTTAAAAAAAATTAAAAAAAATTTGGAAATAGTAAATAAATGGTATTACATTTGTAGTGTATTAGTCATGTAGAACACTAAAACATTCATCAAAATGGTTCAAATTGAAAATTTAAGTTTTGGTTATACAAGAAAACAAACCTTGTTTGACCAATTGGTGCTGGAGCTTAAGCCGGGACATATCTATGGCCTGCTGGGCAAAAACGGCGCCGGTAAAACGACCCTGCTCAAAGTGATTGCAGGCCTTGTATTTCCGAGGGAAGGACGTTCGATGGTTTCCGGGCATGAATCGCGCTTGCGTGTTCCGGAATGCCTGGAAGACATCTGCTTGATTCCCGAAGAATACCATTTGCCCTCCATTCGCATTGATCGCTACATTTCGCTGAATGCACCATTTTACAAGCGATTTGATCATGATAAGCTGG
>PXAA01000015.1 GCA_003567205.1 Bacteroidales bacterium | reverse complement strand
CCTTTCTTACCAGGTCACGCCTGATTTAATGGTTGGCATGGCCCTGAATTATGTGTTCTGGGATGTATACGAAGAACTGCACTTTGACTTCGAAACCAACACCCCAAGTCTGCAAGACAGCCGCAACCCCAGAGAGTACAGCAACTCTTTGATCCTCAGAATAGGTGGTCAATACAGGGTGAATGAATCATTGTTTGTGCGGGCAGGCAGCTATTTTGATCCTTCCCCCGCCAACGAAAATTATTTTTCGCCCGAAACCCCAAGCCTCAACAACCTGGCTTTTACCGGGGGCCTATCTTTTATTCCCATGCCGGGACTGAGCATAGATCTCAGCCTGCTTTACGTTATAGGTATGGAGCAAGAGATGATGTATGTGCCGGAAAACTTTGGAGGAACATACCAGTCAAGGGCAATCATCCCGGGCCTTGGAATCAGTTTTAGTTTATAACCCCATAAAAACATTCACCATGTATATCAATAAGATCAAACATATATTGCTGTTTTTTGCATTATCGGCATTTATTGCCTGTGAAGCAGAGATTGATCAATATACCCCCGACCCGGGCGAAGCAGATTTCACCACCTTTGTTGCCGTTGGCAATTCCCTTGTGGCCGGGCTCGCCGATGGGGAACTGTACAGGTCTGGTCAGGAAAATTCCCTTGCCAACATCATTGCCGGACAGTTGATGCACACGGGTCTTGGTTCATTTAAACAACCCCTGATGAAAGATGAATTGGGTTTTGGAAACCGGCTGGTGCTTGCAGAGGTCGATGGTTCCCTGATGCCGGTACCCATGCCCGGCACACCCGATCCGGCAAATTTTGCAAATATCTACCAGTCCGAAGGACCTTTTCATAATATGGGTGTGCCGGGTGCCAAAGTATCGCATTTGTTTTTTGAGGGCTACGGGACACTGAATCCTTATTATGGTCGCTTTGCCTCCAACCCCCAGACAAGCAACGTGATCTCAGATGCCATAGCACTGGATCCCACATTCTTTCAGCTCTGGATCGGGCAGGACGATATTCTGGGCTATGCCATGAGTGGCGGCGAAGGGGACGGCATTACCCCGGCCAGTGCCTTTATGACAATGTATTTTATGGCGGTGGAGATCATGACACACAACGGGGCAAAAGGTGTCCTGGGCAACATCGCCGACATCACTAGCATCCCGTTCTTTCGAACGGTTCCCTACAACGCCCTGCTGCTCGATGACCAGAACATTGTGGATCTTTTGAACCATGCCTACAGCGCCGCCCCCCACATTAATTTTGCTCTCGGGCCTAATCCGCTGGTGGTTGCCGACAGCGATCATCCGGCAGGTCTGCGGCAAATGGAAGCGGGCGAACTGGTCCTGCTTACGGCATTGGGTGGCATCAGAAACGAGGGATGGGGCAGCCAGGTCCCCCTGCCGGCACAATATTACCTCAACCTGGATCAAATACAAAACATTGCCGGGGCAGCGGACGAGTACAACCAGGTTATCCGCAATGCAGCAGAAACCTTTGGTTTGGCATATGCAGACATCCGCTCGGCTCTCGTTGAAGCCGAACAGGGCATCTATTTTGATGCGATTGGATTCAGTACGGAGTTCGTCACCGGCGGGGTCTTTTCTCTCGACGGGGTGCACCTGAGTGCCAGGGGAAATGCCATCGTGGCCAATGAATTCATTGCGGTCATTAACCGCGAATACAATGCATCCATCCCAAAAGTGGCCATTGGCAACTACCCGGGGATCATTTTCCCGTAAAAAGGGCATCAACCATCCCCGTGGTTCATGAACCCCTGATCGTGCAACACGTCCAGGAAGACCCTGCTAAAATGCAGGTTGTCCTTTTTGGTATACCGCTTATAGGTGAAGATCTGCGCCAGATTATCCAGCTGGTTTTCCTCAATGAGTTGTGCGGTCAGTGGCAAGTTTTCCTTTTCCTGGTATATGCGGTCAATATCATTATGGCTATAGTCTTTATAGCGTTCATGATGTACCACCCCTTCTGAGGGCAGGCGGTCGGCCTGTTCAGGATCTTCATTGGGGTAACCCACTACAAGAGTGGTTACTGGAACAACCCCTTCGGGAAGATCAAAAAAGTCGATCAGTTTATCGGCCTGGTAAGTGGTTGTCCCCAGGTAACAGATGCCCAGCCCGTGGGCTTCGGCCGCAACGGCCACATTCTGCGATACCAGCAAGGCATCAATGGCTGCTGTAAAAAAGGATAAAAAGTTATCATAGCCCGGGTCTGCATCCCGTTGCCGGCACCACTTGTTGAAACGGTTAAAATCGGCACAGAAGGTCAGCAACACAGGTGCCTGTTCCACCATTTTCTGCCCGAAATGCAGCTTACAGAGTTCTTTTCTTTTTTCTTCTTCCTTGGAGATGATCACAGAATACACCTGCATATTGCCCGTGGTGGATGCCCGAAACCCGGCGGCCAGGATCTCTTCCAGAATTTTATCATCGATGGGATCGCTTTTGTAGTTGCGAATGGTCTTATGATTTAATAATGTTTTAATGGTTTCCATGTAAAAACAGGCTTTTGGTTTGGGCCACAAAGTTAAGGGATAAAATGGGGCTTTACAAAAAAGCAAAACCGTCGAAATGTCAATGGTCAAAATGTCAAATGGTTTCATTTCGACCGTTTGCCCGTTGACCCTTTTCGAAGAATACATCCATGGCCACCAATACGGCCATCATGCCCCAAAAGGGAACCGATGCCTTGTCTGTATCCAGAAAGTTATTGAGCAAACCATGGGCAAAATAGGTAATAAAGCCCAAAGATATGCCCAGTGCCATCAATTGCATTTCACGGGTGGGTGCTCTTTTATAAAGCTTCACGCCCGTTGCCAGTACAGCCAGGGTCAGGGCCAGCATACCAAGCATTCCGGGCATTCCACTCTCGGCAAGTGGCCCGATATATTCACTGTGGGCATTGCCCAGATCCCCGAAATGCGTGGTAATGATGGTGTAGTCTTCATATCGCTGAAAAGGGGCATATACAAACTGGTAAGTGCCCGGACCCCAGCCAAGCACAGGACGTTCTTCATACATCCGGTAGGCCGAACGCCAGCGGTTGATGCGCTCGAGGTTGGAGGCATCGGAGGTGATATTGGATATAGAACGAACGTGTTCGGCAAAATCGCCCGAAGATTCCTGCTGATTGCGCTCCAAATGCATGATGATTTCCGTTTGAAATAAGTATAGACTTCCCACGAGCAAAATTATACCGGCAAGTATAAAACGGAACTTCAGCCGTAATACCAAAATGATAAATCCGGCCGCCGCTACTATCAGGCTAAGCCAGGCAGCGCGGCTGTAACTGAACAAAATGCCCGCGCAGAAAACCACAAAAATGATCATTGCCACCCGTTTGCGCAGCACACTGTCGCTGCGGTTAAACGCCATCACAATAAAAAATGGCGCCACCAGGGCCAGTACGGCGGCATAATGGGTATGGTCGTTAAAGAAAGGCCGTACGGCCCAGTACCCCAGATCACGTTCAAAACCAACTGTATAGTGCCGGAAAGTAATGACCAGCACCACAATCACCAGGGCAGCACCAAACAGCCACATGAAATTCCTGATGTTCCTGACTTCGCGAAAAAGATACACCCCCAAAAAAAAGAAGGTGGCAACAAACCACAAGCGCGAAATAAAGAATTTAAATGAAACCATTGGAATTTCACTTGAAACCGAGGTGATAAACATCCATATCAAGTTCAGGATCAGTATAATACTAATTGGATGTTTGAGCACACGTGTGTCGTAGTTTCGTTCATATACCAGCCGGAAAAGAAACAGCAGCATGATGGCCACGATGATCGGCTCTGTAGGGACATCAATCGTAAAGCCCAGGGCTTCATGCCGGAATTTTACCGTAAAAGGTGTAAGAAATACCAGGAGTAAAATAAGTTTATCTAGCGAAAAGAAAAACAGCATCATAACGGCCAGCGCAACAGGCAATGCCAATAACCAATACACATCGTGTACGATCAAAAAGATGTTCAATGCCGTAAACAGGGCACTGCCACCATATAGCCACTGCAGTCTGTTTTGCTTTAGCACGGGATTATCAGGCCTTTGTTTTGGGGATCACTTTTTGTTTGATGATGCCTTTTTCCTGAAGGTTTTCATATACCATAAGTATCATAACCCCCATAAAGCCGGCGGCAAAGGTGGTAAGGAAAACTATGAGCCAGCGAATGGGGTATACCTTTTTTTCGGCTTCAAACGCACTGTCGAGGATGAATTTAAAAGGCACAAAGCTTTCAAGGTCAGATTTTGCCTCCTGATACCTGCGCTGTATCATAATCAGGTGTTCACTAATATTACTCAGATAAGCTTCATTGAACACATAAGCCCCGCCATAATCGCCCAGTACATTCAGACGCTCCTCCAGGGCACGCACCCCTTCTGTATGATTGGCCGAAAGATCTTTTGCCAATTGCCGGGTTAGCATAGACGACTGGCCCTCCAGGTCAAAAACCCCCAAATGCATGATTTGCCGTAAGCTGTCTTCGGCTTGTTTTACCTGTTCGCGCAATGTCTCATATTGACTCCTGGCCACCTCAAAAGCCAGCCCGGCCCGTTCGAGCCGCAATTCGTTCTGAACCGTATCGGTAAGGGCAGCCAGTTCATTGGCAATATCGGCGGCCATGGCAGGGTCCTTATCCCTTACCCTGATTTCAACCGCACCGTATTGGGTGCGACGGAATGAAATATTGCTTCTGTATTCTTCTGTCAACCGGGTCTGCTTGAACCTGGCATCTTCAGGAATTTCATAATGTGTCAGCAGATCAAATCGCTGCACGATACGATCGCGGATATTCCCTGACTCCAGCACCTGCAAAAGCCTTTCGGCATCTTCCACTTCGCCGTATTCAAGAAAATCCTGCCGGGCAGCCGGACCTGCCAGGACAGAACGCGACAAGCTGCCACCCGTAGCCGGGAACATGGTAACCGTAGACTGAAACTTGGGTGTGATAAAATAAGGTGATGAAAAGATGGCAGCGGCAATGGCTGCTACCAAACAAATGATAAACAGATGTTTCCACCAACGAATAAAAAAGACGAACACATTGGTAGAGTCAAAAGCGTTGTTGTTAGGCTTCATGATACATAGGATAAAATGAACATCATTATTTTAATAACGACAAGTCGTGCTGCTTATTGAAGAAATGGCGCCAAAGATAAGGAAATTTGCATTACGGGTCCAAAGAAAATTACATGTTCCCCGGAGCATCACGCTTCTCCATAACGCATTAACTGGTAAATGTGCCGGAGACTTACCATCCTGATTACCAGGGCAAGCGCCAGACTAAATAGACCCATCAGCAAAAGATTGACTTTCCAGTTGAATGGAAGCATCAGACTTAACCAGGATATGACAACGGTTCCAAGAAAAAACAATACAAGCATTGCGATAAAATTATAATTTGTTTTCATCCGGAACAAACGGCGCACCGCCAGAATCTGTACCGTCGCCACCAGCATTTGGGTGAAAAGGCTTGCCACTGCCGATCCCATGGCCTGGTAGGCAGGGATCAATAAAAAGTTTAAAAAGATATTCAACACCATTCCGGAAAATGCGATGACATTCAAATGTTTCAGGCTGCCATTTGCCGTCAGCAACGTTCCGAAAATATAGGTGGTTGAAATGGCCATAAAGCAGGTCATCAGTAAACCAAAGACCCTTGAAGACTCAAAAATCCGCTCTTGAAAAACTTCGGCTGTTTCACCAGGATGTATGGGGTATAATATTTCCATGATGGGGCCGGAATAAAAGAAAGCACCCACGGCAATGATGATTGCCGGTGTTATGATCAGGGTAAAAGCCAGCTTGACCAGTTTTTCGATGGAATCTTTTTGTTTGATCATCCGGGCAAAAATGGGCAGCAGTAACACAGCAAAAAGATAGGCAATCATATTTGTGGCATCCAGCAAGCGATAAGCAGAAGCATAAATACCGCTGAAACGGGCTCCGTCTTCCAATAAACGCTCAAGCATTACGCTGTCAATACGGTTATAGAAAGTCATGAGCAGCACCAGCACGGCAAAAGGGAAACTTTGTCTTATGATGACCAGCAAAAAAGGGACATTCCATTGCAAACGCAAGAACTGCTTCTGGGCATGTTTAATGACAAGAAAGAAAGTAATCACAGCCGTGATGGCATAGCCGGCTGTTTGGGCATAGATATAGTATTGTATCTTAAACTCCTCAACCACATTACCCCATATCAAAACACCACAGATGATGATCATCAGCGACCGGTCGAGCACAGATATCATGCTGTCTGTCCTGAACAGATGCAGCCCCCCGAGATTTGACCGCAGATACAAAATGAAGCTCAGCAAAAACTGGTTTAATGCCAGGAAGTACAACAGCCTGATCTGCTCCTGGCTGTAATTGATAAAGTAAGCCGAAACAAAGGTAATTACCAGGTAAATCGCAAACAGCAACAATTTCAATACCATCAAGTTAGACAGGTACTTGGTAAGCAGTTGCTTGTTCTGGGCAATGTTTTTGTTGTTAAAATTGGTGATGCCAAAATCCAGTAAAATATTGAATAGGAAAGAAAAATTAAACACGGCAAAATAAAAACCATATTCTTCAGCCCCCACCGTATTCTGTACCGTACGGTCAATGCCTAAAATCCAGAAAGGCTTGATCATCAGGTTCAGGACCAGCAATAAAACCAGATTTTTTACAAATTTCCCCTGCATGCAACTGAGGCATTGACAATTATAGAAATAAGTCCTGTAATCCCATGATGGGATCGCCGGATTGTATCACCTCAAATTTATAAACTTTTAAGATCAAGGGCTTATTTATAACAAAATATATTCAATGCCTGCAGGATGCTTAAAACCGGATGATGCACACAAAATCGAATGAATTATGTTAATTTTGCACAATATTTGCTAAGGATAAATAAAATCGTGCTTTCGCCGTTATCTTAGCGAATTAAAAACAATGGGGCATGAAATTTAAAAAAGGCGACAAGGTATTGTTCCTGAATGAGAAGGGCGGAGGTATCGTTACGCGTATCATTGATGACGAAATTGTATACGTTTCTATTGAAGATGGCTTTGAAATACCTTATGTGGTGGGCGATTTGATCAAAACGGCACATGATGAGAGCAACACAAAGACACGGGAAATTTTCCATAAAACCGCAAGTGACCCCGGCAACCAGAGGCAAAGCCCCCTACAGCTGTTGACTCATCAGACCGATGACATAACCTGTGGGATTTACCTTGCCATGGTACCAAGAAACCAGGACCAGGTCCTTGCCAGCGCCATGGATTTCTACCTGGTGAACCACAGCGTATATACGCTTTATTTTGGATTGTTCCTGAATAAATCCGGGCACTTTAAAGGGGTGTCATCGGGTGTGGCCGGTCCCAGTTCAAAACACCACCTGGGGAAAGTGGAAAGGACGGAGATTGAAGACTGGAATCATTCATTGCTCCAGGCCTTGTTATACAGAGATGGAAAAACAGAGATCATACCCCCTGTGGCATCGCACATCGTTTTTAAACCCGTCAAAATATACAAGGAAGAAAGCTTTGCCTTTGACCCTTTGTTACACCAAAAAGCCATGATGGTCAAAGTGCATACTATCGGTTAAAAGATCTTTAAAAGAGGCGGGCTGTCCTGTCGCGTCCTGCCGTTGGGCAGGATGAGGAAAGTCCGGGCAACACAGAGCAGCATACTTCCTAACAGGAAGCCGGCCTGCCCAGGCAGGCTGAGAGAAAGTGCCGCAGAAAATAACCGCCTAAGCCTGGTTAATTCCAGGCCGGTAAGGGTGAAAACGTGAGGTAAGGGCTCACGCTTTATCCGGGTGACCGGATAAAGGGGTAAACCTTATGCGTTGAAAGGCCAAATATACCGGGGCTTGAGGGTTGCTCGCCCGATCCCGGAGGGTGGGCCGTTAGAAATAATACGTGAGTATTATTCCAGACAAATGACAGGAAGCACTTTTTTGAAAGTGATACAGAACCCGGCTTACAGGCCTGCCTCTTTTTTTATATGGTTTCATTATATCCGTCAGCAAAATGACAAAAAAGTATTTATCCCTGTTGCTGTGCATACTTGCGTTAACCCAGACAGCAATATCCCAGCAAACAGCAATTTACGACGATCCGGATGCAACGTATCGCCAGGCGATGGAGTTGTTTGAGAAAAAACAGTATGGTGCGGCAAGGCTGTTGTTTTTGCAAAGCATTGAGCAAATCAGCGACCCAAAAGACAAACTGCAGGCCAACGCCACACTATTTGCAGCCATTTGTGCTGCCGAATTGTTCCATCCCGATACAGAAGCTTTGCTGCTCCATTTTATGAAGAACCATCCCACGCATCATGGCCAGGCGCTGGCATGGTTTCATATGGGAAATCTGAAATACAGGAAGAGAAACTATGAGCAAGCCCAGGAATGGTACGGCCGTCTGGAACCTGGCAATATCGACAAGGGCAGAAGGGACGAATTTTTGTTTAAAAAGGGATACAGTCATTTTATGACAGAATCATATGCCACGGCAGGCCAATTATTTGACCAGGTCAGTGGACCCGGGTCTGGTTATTTCGGGCCGGCAGTTTATTATTCCGGGCATGTGGCTTACATTATGGGCGATTACAACCGTGCCTTGCAGTTATTCCTGCAACTGGCAGAAAACAGGAGTTTTGGGCCAGTCGTGCCCTATTATATCGTTCAGATATATTATTTGCAGGAAAATTTTGATGAATTGCTGGAATATGCCCCTGCTCTGCTCGACGAAGCCTCCCCCCACCGTGCATCAGGAATTGCCAGGCTGATCGGGGAAGCGTATTTTCAAAAAACTCAATATAGCGAAGCCATTCCTTACCTGGAAGAATATATCCGGAGAAACAGAAGTGCTGCCAGCAGAAAAGATCACTATCAGCTTGGTTTTGCGCTGTATATGACAGGCAGGTACAATGAATGTATACCTCATCTGGAGCGGGCAACTGCCGATGAAGATGAATTAACACAAAATGCATATTATCATTTGGCATCGGCCTATATCGAAACCGGGCAGAAACGCTTTGCCCGTAATGCTTTTATGCAGGCCCACCAGATTGGCATCCTTGAAGACATTGCCAGGGAGTCCCTTTTTAATTATGCCCTGTTGTCGTTTGAGCTGTCTTATGATCCACACAACGAAGCCATACGATCTTTTCAAACCTATATTGATAAATACCCCGGGTCGCCGCGGACACAGGAAGCATATGCCCACCTTGTGGACCTGTATATGACCACCAGAAACTACAAAGATGCCCTGGCTTCCCTTGAACAGATTTCACTCGACACGCCAAGGCTTCGCGAGGCTTATCAGAGGGTAAGTTTTTACAGGGGTGTAGAACTTTTCAACAACAATGACTTCAGGGCGGCCATCGGGCATTTTCAAAAAACGCAAAGCTTCCGGGAGAACAGGGAAATGCTTGCCGCAAGCATTTACTGGATGGGCGAAGCACACTACCGGCTTGGGCAATTTGACAATGCTATCAGCCAATATGAAGCATTTTTGATCACTCCGGGGGCATTCTCCCTTAATTTTTTCAATCAGGCCAATTATTCGTTAGGATACGCCTATTTCAAAAAAGAAGCCTATGAGCGTGCAATCCCTGCATTCAGGAAATACATTACCGCCACAGAGGAAGACCCGCGGATGATCAATGATGCCGTGCTGCGAATCGCCGACTCTTATTTTATTACAAAGCAATACCAGCCTGCCATGGATTTCTATAACCGGGCCATCAATCTGAACGTCATCGACACAGACTATGCCGTGTTTCAGAAAGGTTTGGTATATGGGGTCACCGGTAATTTTAATGAAAAGATTGCCACCATGGAATCCCTTATCCGTAATTATCCCCAATCCTCTTTTGTTGATGACGGAAAATACGAAATCGCCAATACCTGGCTTGTCCTGAATAATAACGAAAACGCAAAAAATTATTTTTATCAGCTCATTGACCAGCATCCCAACAGTTCTTATACACAAAGTGCCAAACTCAAAACCGGGCTGATCTACTACAATGAAAATGAAGACGAAAAAGCCCTTGGCATATTCAAGGATGTAGCGACGCAATATCCAGGTACCTCCCAGGCAGAAGAAGCCCTGGCTTCCATCCGGACAATTTATGTGGGATTGGACCGTGTGGATGAATTCGTGCGCTTTACCGAAGAGCTAGGCATGGCAGACATTACAGGAGCACAGGAAGATTCGCTTGTTTACCAGGCGGCAGAAAATCGTTACATGCAAGGCGACTGTGCCAATGCAGTTTTAAGTTTCAATAATTACCTGGAGCGCTTCCCCGGAGGCATCTTTGCCCTAAACGCACACTTTTACCGTTCCGAATGTCTTTTCCGCACCAATGAATTCCAGCTTGCACTTGAAGGGTACCAGTACGTTATTGACAGGCCAAGGTCAAAATTCCTGGAAAACGCATTGCTCAGGGCTTCGGGCATTGAATACATGATGGGCCATTACGAACCCGCCCTGGCATTTTATCAGCAGCTTGAAGAGGTCGCTGAGTTTCGCAACAATTTGTTGGTGGCAAGAAAGGGCATTATGCGGTCAATGTACGCTTTGGAAAGGCACCGGGAGGCCATCGAAGCAGCCGGCGATGTATTGCAAACCGACAGGCTCTCGCAAGACGAAGAACAGGAAGCACTGCTGATTCATGGTTTATCATCCCTGGCCACCCGGGATCTTGAATCAGCCAGGGCATCTTTGCTGAAAGTAGTGGAAATTGCCGAAAACAGGCGTGCGGCTGAGGCCATGTATTCACTGGCACTGATCACTTTCCGCCAGGGCCGTTATGAATCGGCCGAAGAAGAGATTTTTGGTTATATCAACAAATTGTCGGCCTACGATGAATGGCTGGCAAAAATCTTCCTTTTACTGGCAGACGTTTATATTGAAACCGGCAATACATTCCAGGCAAAACATACCCTGGAAAGCATTATCGATAATTATGATGGCGAAGACCTGCTTAAAGAAGCCAAAAGCAGAATGGATTTCATCATGGAACAGGAGCAGATGATGGAAGAGCAGGAGGAAGAAGAGAGCATAGAAATTGAACCTGGTGAAGGAGCATAAAAAAACACATATTATGATGCGTGTACAATTTTTAATGAAAAATTTCTGGTTGCTACTGGCCATTGTTGTTTTGCCAGCCGGTATGATGCATGCCCAGCAACTGGATATTGATGAGATACAGGTGATTGCACCCTATGAGCCCACCATCTCCGATGCCTTTAAAATTAATATCAATCCCAGCATTGAGGATACCGTGCGGATACAACTGGACTTTGATTACAAAATACAGCCACGAAAGGTCATAACGGCCTTTGAGGTGGAACCCATTGTTCCGGCACGCATGCGCGGAGAACCATTGCCCGGATTGTACCGCGGTCATGTGAAAGGGGGATATGGCAGTTATCAGACCCCATATTTTGAAGCTTTTTATAACACGCTCAGATCGAATGATTATGTCCTGGGTGTACATGTTCGACATATTTCTTCGGGCAAAGAAATTGAAGACCATCCACACAGCCTTTTCAGCCGCAACAGGGCCAATATCCATGGTACACGCTTTTTCAGAAACACCGCCCTGGAGGCTGATATCCTCTACGACCGGCATGTGGTTCATTACTACGGTTTTTTTCCGTATGGCCAGTTTGTTCCGGACAAACAGCCGGTACTTTTTCCCATTACACCACCCAAAGCCAGCGACATCCGTCAACGATATGAATTAATCTCTTCGCGCCTTGGCTTTGGCAATCCGATGGGGAATCCCGAAGGTTTTCGTTACCATTTCGAATTGGGTCATCACTGGCTCAGTGACCGCTTTAATGGCAACGAGCACCAATTCAGTTTCAGCGGAACGCTCGGTAGCGAGATCGGCCCTGATCCCTTTGGCATTGCCGACAAACAACACATCCGGGTGGATATAAATGCCGGTTATTTTTATCAGGATAATCCCCTTAACGTCTTTAACACCGGCATATACAGCCTGAGTCCGGTACTGGAATCAACCATTGGCAGCCTGCAATTCCATATCGGGGTCAATATGTCCGTAGAAGATGACAATGGCAGTTATCAAATGAGAACCTATCCCCTTACCGGTCTGCAAGTGAATATTATTGATGATAAACTAATGGCTTATGTGGATTGGTCAGGAGGACTGGAAAAACAATCCTGGCGGGCACTTTCGGAATCCAATCCATTTATGATGCCATCGCCCGTTTCTGCCTTTACCAATGTACGATCAAAAATCGGCGGAGGCCTGAGGGGCAGCTTTGGCAGACAAGTATCTTATGCGCTGAGCCTTACCAGCAACAAGATCGACAATCATCCTTTCTTTGTCCGGGTTCTTGCACATGACGGAATCATCATTGGCTCCCCTGCCATATCGTGGCAGTATCCTTTTATGGTCATTTACGATAATATCAACTTGCTGCACTTTAATG
>PXAA01000044.1 GCA_003567205.1 Bacteroidales bacterium | reverse complement strand
CTTCCGTCAGGCCGGGAGGGGCCTGATCCATCTCAATATCAGTGTAAAAGCCGTATTTGTATTCGGCGTTGCTGACTTCTTCGAGGATATGGTCGTTCTTATCTGACATGTATCTGTGCTTGCTTCATCTGTACATTCAATGGATTGAACGGCTTGCTCCGGCCCGTATTGTTTTAACAAGTCGCAGCCTGATATGTTCAGGGGGCCAGCAATGAGATGTCGCCTGTCATTTCAAGGCCTGCATTGCTGCCGCACCCTTCAAATACCGGGATCCCGTTTTTATCGGTTACCGAAACATACAGCTGCGAATCAATGCTTTCGTGGATGACCCTTTCCATTTTTCCCAGCATCGGGGCCTTTAACGCCCCCGGGTTTCCCGGGCGTTCCTCCTGTTCTCCCATGACATGCACATAAAAATCTCTTCCCTCAATGCCCAGGGTCACACTGCGGCCCGTTTTTTCCAGGCTTTTAACCCTGGCACCCGTATAGGTGGCAAAACGGGTAAGGGTCCCGCGGTGAAATAAATAACCCAAAAAACCCGAAAAGGTATTTCCTATCCATGGTATCCTGGCAACAGACAGCATGAAAGAAGACCCGGGGTCTTCAAAATGGTTCGATTGCATCCAGATCCAGGCCTTTGGCATGGAAGAGCCCCAGTCTTTTTCAATGTATCCCCTGCCGCCGGCAAAGTTCGACATTTTCTCGTTGATGCTGACCTGTCCTGTTACTTCATGATCCATGCTCACCACCCCATGATAACACTCCATAAAGGGCATGTAACGGTACCACCCCATAATGCCCGGGTTTTTGAGGGATGCAGGATATGCCTGCTGCCCGGAAAAAGACAAACGGCCTTTGATGTGCACGTTTTCTGACCTCAGGTCAACCTCCATGCCGTCCGTTGAAAAATAATTGCCACCAACTTTAACGGCAAATTGATTTGGCGTAAAGTAAAAATCTTCAACAGCGTATTTAAAATACCATGTGTCGCCCGTTTTGCCATGAATGACCTGGACAAAGGCGTGGGGGTTCTCTTTGTTTAACGAGATCCCCGGAATAAATGCAATGCTTGCATCTCCTGTGGCACTGACCGATTTAATGTACCACCCTTCAAAATAGTTTTTTCGTTTACGGTTGCCCTGAAACCATTCCGGACGCCATATTTTTTTCAGGTCGTACAAACCTGCCCTGCTTCCGGGCCCTTTTTGCAACATTTCGGGAATGGGCTGATTCATGGGAATATATCAGTTTGCCGGCTTGTATTTCTTAGACGGTTTCTTCGGGCAATACCAGGAGTTTGAACCCTTTGCCATGCACATTAAGCAATTCGATGGACGGGTCGTCTTTTAAGTATTTTCGAAGTTTTGCAATGTACACATCCATACTCCTGGCATTGAAATAATTGTCGTCGAGCCAGATCTTTATCAGGGCCTCCGACCGGTCGAGTACATCATTTACCCTGTCGCAGAGCATTTTCAGCAATTGGGCCTCCTTAGAGGTCAGTTTTTGTTCCTGGCCGTCTTTTTTAAGGGTCTGGCGCGCATAATCAAACGTATAATCCCCTATCCTGAATAATGTTTTTTCGGTGTCGCCCGACTTTTCAGGATATGTTCTCCGGTAAATGGCATTGATCCTTAGCAATAGTTCTTCCATGCTGAAGGGCTTGGTAAGGTAGTCGTCGGCCCCGATCTTCAGTCCTTCCAGGATGTCTTCCTGCATGTTTTTTGCTGTAAGAAAAAGGATGGGTACTTTTTTGTCCACTTTCCGTATGTCTTTTGCCAGGGTGAATCCGTCCTTGACAGGCATCATCACATCCAGAATACAGAAATTGATACTTTGTTGCAAAAAGGCATCAAGTGCCTGCTGGCCATCCATGCATAAGGTGGTTGGAAAGCCTTTGGCTTCCAGGTAGGCTTTTAAAATCGTACCAAGGTTTGAATCGTCCTCTGCCAGCAAAATTTTAATGTCGGGCGTTTCCATAGTTTAATTGTGTTGTGGTTTGTCCTGATCCGGCTCGCTTACCCTGCCATCGTAACCGAAGGGAACAAAGACGGTAAATCGCGAACCTTTCGATGGTTCGCTTTGAAGGGTCACGGTGCCTCCATGTTTTTCCACGATGTTTTTCACATAGCTCAGGCCCAGCCCGAAGCCTTTTACATCGTGTATATTTCCCGTAGAAACCCGGTACAAGTTATCAAAAATTTTCTTTTGATTAACACGGCTGATCCCCACGCCCTTATCTGCCACGTGGATCAACACCCCCTCGCTGGTGTTTTCGGTGCTTACCGTGATGTGCGGTGCATGGGGTGAATATTTATTGGCGTTGTCGATAAGGTTTGAAAATACGTTGGTCAGGTGTACCTTGTCGGCATGCACATAGCTGTAATCTGCATCAAGCCGGGTGATGATCTGTCCGTGCCGGGCTTTTACCTGGAGCCCGATTTTCTGAATGGCATTGTCTATGAGTTCATGTATATCCAGCCCCGTTCTGTTCAGGCGGATCCTGGCTTTTTCAATAAGGGCTGTCTGAAGCACTTTTTCGGTAAGCAAACCCAGTCGCTCATTTTCTTCGTTGATTACATTGATGTAGCTTTGATAAAGGTTCTCAGACTTTTGTACGTCCTGGTCGCTTAATGCCTGGCATGCCAGCGATATGGTTGAGATGGGCGTTTTTAGCTCATGGGTCATATTGTTGATGAAGTCGTTCTTCATCACGGAAAGTTTTTTTTGTCGAATGATGGTGAAAATGGTAAACGCGAATGAAGAAATAATGATCAGGATCAGTATGATGGATGTGCCAAGCATGGCGTTCATCTGCGACAGGATGTATCTTTCCTGTTGTGGAAAATGGAGCAGCAGGTATTCCGGGTTGACAAAAATATCGTTTGGAAACAGGTGGAAAGCATATTGGCTCTGCAGGAGCTCCTGGCTGTGATCGCCTGTTTTTTCTCTGATCAGCGCGTTTTGAACCGGGTTGTACACACCAAATTCATAGGGGGTTTTAATGCCTTGGGTTTGAAGTTCAAGCCCCAGCAAAGAATCCAATGAAGCAATGCTCTCTTCGTCAGAAACCTGAAAAGAATACCTGTTGGAGAACATGTCGTTGAACAGGTCATTAATAATCCTGCTTCTTTCAAAAAATGCGGTAAAAGGGTCCTTCGATCCGGATTGATCTGCAGGCGGGAGGTAGCCCTGACCGGGATTCTGGTCGTTGCGAATGGACTCTCCAAAAACGCCCGGTTCAGATTGTTGCGAAAACACCTGGTCGTAATAAATGCGGTTCAGAGAATCAAGCATCCGGCTGAATTGCTGCAGGTGAACGTTGCGATCCTGTTGCCGGATCAGTTTACGGGCCAACTCCTGCTTATTAAACTTGTAAATGGCACGGGTGGCGGCTTCGCTAACCCCCCGGTCAAAATTTACCTCCTTGATGGCTGCAGCATTCCTGATCCAGTATAGCTGGATACCGAGCAAACCTACCAGCGAAATGGTAATGGCTGCAATCACCAATATGATAAACCTCTTTTTCATGCGCTTAATAACAAATTCAGGTCGAAATTGTTAGTTTTCCGAATAAACGGACCCATAACCCCGGTTTGAGGCCCGGGACACCAGCACAAAGTTAAGAGGGAAACGATGAGGATGCTTGGGTTTAACACACTTTAACACCCTGTGGTGCCTGTTGATTATAATCTTTCCACCACCTTGTTCCAATCAACCACTTTCCAGAAAGCAGAAACATATTCTGGTCGGCGATTCTGATAGTCAAGGTAATAGGCGTGTTCCCATACATCGCAGGTCAACAGTGGTTTTTTGCCCTGACGCAGGGGGTTGCCGGCATTGCCGGTCTGTATGATTTCCAGGTTCCCTTCCGGATTTTTTACCAGCCAGGTCCATCCCGATCCGAACAGGGTGGCAGCTGCCTGGCTAAAGTCTTCCCTGAATTTTTCAAAAGATCCAAATCCGGCCTCGATGGCCTCCAGCAGTGCGCCTTCAGGTGTTCCGCCACCATTGGGGGAGAAACCCTCCCAGTAAAAAGTATGGTTCCACACCTGTGCGCCATTGTTGAATATGCCTCCTTCGCTTTTCATTATGATCTCTTCGAGCGTAGCTTCTTCGAAGGGTGTGCCGGCAATGAGGTCATTGAGTTTTTTCACATAGGTCATGTGATGCTTTCCATAATGATATTCAATGGTTTTTTTGGAGATATGGGGCTCCAGGGCTTCCGGTGAATAAGGTAATTTTGGTAAGCTGTGTGTCATGGCAATGAATATTGGTTAATGAATGGAGCTAAGTTAAATAAAATAAGCCTTTAGTCCAAATCCACCTGGGTGGGTGTACGCCAGCGAACACAAGTGTGCGCTAATGTGCATGCGGTGCGGGCTCAAATGATATTCGGCCAGCCTTAAGTTTTTGTCAATTAAATGAATATGTTATTTTGCATGTTATTTGATAACAATCAATGTGATGGACTGCTGTCCGTACAATTCATTCATTCACTATAACAACTCTGGATATTTATCAACAAACAGAACCATGTGGAAATATACCTTAAAACTTTCCCTCAGGAGTCTGATAAGGCAAAAAGGATATACCCTGGTTAATGTGATTGGCCTGGGACTGGGAATGGCCCTTTTTCTGATCATCGCCGTATATGTGCTTAAAGAGTTTATAACAGATAAATTTCATGCGAATTACAACGAAATTTACCGGCTCGAAACTTCACATGCCATTACGCCCAGCCTGGCATCGGAGTTCCTGCGCACGGTATTGCCTGAAGCGCTGGAAATATGCCGGCTCAACACCAACTACCGGAATGTGCTTGCTGAGGTGAATGGGGAGCAGATGCGCATCGGCAACCTTTTGTATGCCGACAGCAGTTTTTTTAATGTCTTCACCTTTGGGCTCATCCACGGCGACCCTGCCACTGCGCTGGCCAAGCCACTGAGCATCGTATTGTCGCGCTCGGAGGCAGAAAAGTTTTTTGGCGACGCACACCCTGTGGGAGAGACAATTCTCATTGCAAACCACCTGAGATTTGAGGTGACCGGTGTGATGGAGGACCCCCCGGAGGTGAGCACGCTGAAGCCCTCGGCTGTCATCCCTTTCCATGCCCTGGAGGCCATGCGCAACGATCCGGATATACTAACAGACTGGAACAATTGGAACTATTATACTTATGTGCTACTGACCCACGAGCACGATATCGCCGACGTTAACGCCAAGGTAAGCGAAGGGATGGATAAGATGGCGCGTGATGCGCTTGGCTTTTCGGAAGAAGTCAGACTGGGCTTCTTTCTTCGCCCCATGTCCGACATCTATTTTAACCGCCACATTCAATACGATTTTGCGGATAAAGGCAACCTCACCTTCATAATGATCTATATCGCCATCGGTGTTTTTATCCTGTTTATTGCCGTGATAAACTTTATCAACCTGAGTACGGCGATGGCTTTCCGGCGTGCCCGGGAGGTTGGCCTGAAAAAGGTAATGGGCAGCAGCCGGGTTATGCTCATCCGGCAATACCTGGCAGAAGCCATCATGGTGAGCCTTGTCGCCCTGCTTATTGCCATGGCCTTGTTTGAGATCATGGTGCCCGAATTCAACAGGCTCACCTTATCGAACTTACAGTTTAGCCTCTGGGAGAATCCGTGGGCCATACTGTTCTTACTGGGGTTTGCTGTGCTTACAGGTTTGGTTTCGGGGATATACCCTGCTTTTTACCTCACCCGTTTTGACCCGGTGCAGGTGTTAAAGGGGGAGGTCACCAAAGGCAAACGCGGTGGGCTGCTGCGTAAGATACTTATCGTGTTTCAGTTTACCATTTCAGCAGGGATCATATTCTCGACCCTGGTCATCTATAGCCAGATGCAATATGCCGTCGATAAAGACCTGGGCTACAAAACAGATCATATTGTCTATTTCACACTAAGTCCCCCGATAAGAAACAACTTTGAGGCGTTCAGGACGGAGATAAAACAGATTCCCGGGGTGGAGCATGTTGGCCGTTCAGACGGCCTGATGGGCTATGTGCAAATGGGCTGGGGACGTAATGTGGATGGGGAGGAAAGACGCATGAACGCCATGGCTGTAGATCCTGGGTTTATGGATGTTTACGGCTTGGAGATCGTAGAAGGGCGCACATTTGACCCATTGCGCCAAACGGATGAGAACAACACCTATATTCTGAATGAGACGGCGGTGCGCCAATTTGGCCTGAAAAACCCGGTAGGGGTTCAGTTTGCCGACGGACAGGTGATCGGGGTGGTAAAAGACTTCTCCTATCGCTCCGTGCACCATAATATAGATGCATTGGTGATTGCCTACATGCCTTCCTGGGCCAGCCTTGCCAACATAAGGCTGAGCGGGCACAATGTTGCGGCCACCATGGACCAGGTAGAAGCCGTTTGGACTTCTTTTGCCCCTGACTTCCCTTTTCACTACAACCATCTTGACACGGCACTGGGCCGCTTGTACGATTCAGAGCAACGGCTGTTCAAGTTATTCCTGTTCTTTTCTGCCTTTGCCATTTTTGTGGCATGCCTGGGCTTATCCGGCCTGGCATTGTTTTCAACCCAGCAACGGAATAAAGAGGTGGGTATCCGCAAGGTGCTGGGCTCTTCCATCTCCGGTATTGTGGTTTTGCTCACCGGCGACTTCATGCGCTGGGTGCTGCTGGCCATTTTTATTGCCTGGCCCATTGCATGGCTGGCCATGAACCGCTGGCTCGACAATTTTGCCTATCGCATCAGCATACAATGGTGGATGTTTGTGGTAGCAGCCCTTATGGCACTTGTCATTGCGTTGGCCACCATTTCATTTCAGGCCATCCGGGCAGCTATGGCCAACCCGGTCAATGCATTGAAGTACGAATAGCCGCTCATGCGGCAAAACAATAAAAAAAAATTGTTGCCATGAAGTTGATCCTGCGATTGATTCCCCGTTTTTTTGCCCTCATTTTTCTGTACCCGGGGCCGGGATCGAACCGGCACGATATTGCTATCATTGGTGTTTGAGACCAACGCGTCTACCAATTCCGCCACCCGGGCTTTGGTTCAGAAGGCGATTGAAGCCGCCGTTGGGTGTGCAAAAATAACCATTTCCCGTCTTATCACAAAAATTTTTCCGAAATAGGTTGTTTGTCGTGGAGGGCATTGTGATATTATTCATACTTTTGTTTTAGAAAATCTTGGTTTATTGACATTTTAAACTATCCGGTCATGGCTTCCGTAGTTAAAATTTTTTCCGGTTCCGCTTCCCGGGTCCTCTCTGAAAAGATTGCTGAAAGTTATGGGAAACCTCTGGGTAAAGAATTGATCCAGCATTTTGCCGACGGTGAATTTCAGCCTTCCTACGAAGAAACATTGCGGGGTAACGATGTATTTATTATTCAAAGCACCATTGCTCCTGCAGATAACCTGATGGAGTTGCTGCTGATGATCGATGCCGCCCGCCGCGCATCAGCCAGGCAGGTGGTGGCCGTGATCCCGTACTTTGGTTTTGCCCGCCAGGACCGCAAGGACAAACCGCGGGTCTCCATTGGCGCCAAACTGATTGCCAACTTGCTGACGGCGGCCGGGGTCAACCGCATTATCACCATGGACCTGCACGCCGATCAGATCCAGGGATTTTTTGATGTGCCCGTCGATCACATGTATGCTTCCGCCATATTTGTCCCGTATTTGAAAAAGCGTAACCTGCCCAATCTGGTTATGGGGTCGCCCGACACCGGTGGCACCCGGCGAGCCGGGGCCTATGCCAAATTTCTAAACAGCGAACTGGTGATCTGTTACAAGCAGCGCGAAAAAGCCAATGAAGTGGAGCGCATGACCCTGATCGGTGACGTGAAGGGCAAAGATGTGGTACTGGTGGATGATATAATCGATACTGCCGGGTCCATAACCAGGGCCGGATCCATGATGATGGATAAAGGTGCCAATAGTGTGCGGGCTGTCTGTACCCATCCCGTATTCAGTGGCAAGGCCTATAACCGTATTGCCAATAGTGTGTTTGAGGAAGTGATCGTGTCCGATACCATTCCGATGAAGAAAAAATGCCCCAAAGTGACTGTCCTCACAGCTTCGCGACTATTTGCCGATGTGATCCAGCGTGTGCACAACCACGAATCCATCAGCTCGCACTATGAGTTTTCAACCATTTTGTAATTTTTCTCAGGTTAAACCTTTCTTTTTCAGTGCAAAGTATTATCTTTGCACCCTGTTTTTACGGGCTTAAAACAAGTAAGCCCTTTATATTCATAATTATATATTTTATTTACACATGAAAAAAGTATCTGTGAGCGGTTCTCCACGCGAGGACGTAGGGAAAAAAGATGCGAAAAGATTGCGCAGGGAGGGTTTTGTGCCTTGCGTGGTTTATGGTGGAAAAGAACAAATCCAGTTTTTTACTTCCGAAAAAAGCTTTAAGGATATTGTTTACACACCTGATGCTTGTATTATAAAACTTGACATTAGCGGTAAAAAAATGGAAGCGGTGTTGCAGGATATCCAGTTTCATCCGGTGACCGAACGCATTTTGCATGCCGATTTTCTTGAGATCTTCCCGGATAAACCGGTAAAAATGGCCATTCCCATTAAGGTCGTGGGGGATAGCCCGGGCGTGATTGCCGGGGGTAAAATGCTGGTCAAACGCCGCCGTCTTGATGTATTGGCTTTGCCGGATAAACTGCCTGCCGAAATTGACATGGACATTTCTTCCCTTGAAATTGGCGATTCTGTAGTTGTCGGTGAATTGTCGCTCGAAGATGTACGCTTTATGGATCCGGAAAACGCTGTGGTGGTGCTGGTTAAATCTGCCAGGGCTGCAATGATGGCACCGGTGGATCTTGAAGAGGAAGAAGGTGAGGCCGTCGAAGGAGAAGGTGAAGAAGAAGCTGCCGAAGGAGAAGGTAAAGAAGGAGCTGCCGAGGGCGAGGGCAAAGGCAAAGGAGAAGCCGCTGCCGAAGGTGGAGATAAACCCAAAGAATGAAATACCTGATTTCCGGACTTGGAAATATCGGGCCTGAATACGCAGACACACGCCACAACATTGGTTTTATGGTGGCTGACCAATTGGCGGCCAGGCATAAGGCTGTTTTTGCACCGGCCCGCTATGGGGACTTGGCTTCTTTTCGGCTGAAAGGGCGGATATTCTGTTTGCTGAAACCCTCCACTTATATGAACCGAAGCGGGCGCCCGGTTCTTTACTGGTTAAATAAAGAAAAGATCCCTCTTGAAAATATGTTGGTGATCGCCGATGATGTGGCGCTGCCTGCAGGATTGCTGCGTATGCGTGCCAAAGGTGGCCCGGGTGGTCACAACGGGCTGTCAGACATTATTGACATTTTGGGTACCGACCAGTTTGCCCGCCTGCGCTTCGGTATCGGAAGCGATTATCCCACTGGTTTTCAGTCTCAATATGTGCTGGGTAAATGGACTGAGCAGGAAAAGGAGATCGTCCGGCTGCAAATTGATGTTGCCTGTGAAATGGTGGTCAGTTTTGCCTTGCAGGGGGTGGAGCGAACCATGAACCTTTACAATCGCCGGTCGGTTTAAGGACTCACAATACACCACACACTACTCACTGCTTTTTATAATTTCTTTAATAAACCCCTGTTCGCGGGCGCGCCCCTCATTGTACATTTTGATCCACCCGGCAAGGCCCATGATGGCCAACACCAGGAAAACAGTAAATTGAAAACTTGTAAATACCAGGCCCTTAACAAAGTATAGTGGAATGGATACGATATTCCCCGCGATCCAGTAGATCCAGTTTTCGATCTTCTTGCGGGCCATGTACCACATGCCTATCAGGAAAATAGACGTGGTAAAAGAATCCACATAGGGAATATATGATTGCATATAGTCGGCGTCATCCTTTTTAAAGATGTATATTAGGGCAAAGATCACGACATACAACACGGGAATCATGCTCAGGCCCATGGCCTGTTGCTTTTTTGTATTCCAGCGTATGGGCCGTACCCGTTTTTTGTCGTCGCGCCGCGTCCATACATACCACCCATAAATGCTCATGCTGGTATAAAACAGGTTGATGCCCATGTCGGCATACAGCTGAATAGTAAAGCATATATATATGTAAATAACGGTACTGACAATCCCTGTGGGATAAACCAGCAGGTTTGCCTGGCGGGCAAACCAAACGCTCAGAATGCCGAACAACACCGCGACCAGTTCCAGCCAGGTGGTTTCCATCACATTCTCATAAAACAATTCGAAAAAAGTGCTTGCCAACATGTTTACTCCTCCTAAAGGGCGGCTTCAAGGACTTTGAGTTCTTTGGCAATGCTCTCCACATCGCGAAACACCCGCATAAAATTGCCCGACCAGATCTTTTCAATGTCTTCTTTGTTGTAACCGCGCCGGACAAGTTCCAGGGTGATATTTTCCATTTCGGATACGTCATAGCAGTCTTCCAGGGCGCCACCGCCATCAAAATCGGTGCCGATGCCCACATGATCGATCCCAATCAGGGTTACCACATGGTCTACGTGGTCAACCAGGTCGGCGACCGTGGCCATAGGTGCGGGGTATTTGCTGTTTAGTGCCCACCATTCTGACCGGGCTTGTTCCATTTCCTCATCGGTCAGGTCTTGAAAATTGTTCCATTTTTCGCGCAGTGCTGCAAAAGCGGCTTCTCTTTCGGGGTCTGATTCCATTTCTTTTACGTAGGCGCTTAGCACACATAGTTGCAAAACGCCGCCGTTTTCGGCCAGGGCCATCAGCATATCGTCATCCAGGTTCCGGGGATGGTCGCATATGGCTCTGGCATTTGAATGGGAGGCAATGACTGGTGCCTTGGTCACTTCCAAAACATCATAAAACGCTTCGTCGGAGATGTGGGTTACATCCACCATCATGCCCAGGCGGTTCAATTCCCCGACCACCTCAACGCCAAATTCTGACAAGCCGTTATGCAAGGGGGGTTGGGAATCGGTTGAAGAATCACAGATCTGGTTATGTCGTGTGTGCGAAAGCCCCATGTAGCGGCTACCCAGGTCATAATAGGTTTGAAGCAGGCTCAGGTCTTTACCGATGGGATATCCGTTTTCATTACCGATATAAATGGCGAAACGCCCTTCTTCGCGCAGGCGGAAGGCATCATCGGATATAAGCGCCAGGCCGGCCACATCCTGGTATTCATTCAGGGTTTCATGGATCATTCCGAAAATATCCAGCGCCCTCTGGTGGTTCCGTTCGTATGCTTCCGGGGTCAGGGCCCCTTGTCCGAGAAATACGGCAAAGAAAACCGCATCCAGGCCGCCTTCTTCCATCCGTGGAAAATCGAGCTTACCACCCCCGTCGCGGGGGTCATTTCGCTTGCCAATGTCAAAGCCTTCGCGCATCAGCATAAGCGGGGTGTCGACATGGGAGTCGAGAGTAAGTACTTCGGCATGAATGGCTTCAGCTTTTTGGCGCAGACGCTCCCCGGGTGATGTACACGAAAAGGCAAATAAAACACTAACACACAGTATGGTCGTCTGATATAATGAAAAACACCTCATTGTATTTTTGTTAAAGGATTAATAATTTTCAGGGCGTAAATATACACTTTTTGCCGTTCTTTGGTTTACACAGGCATTTGTTATGCATAGTTATGTTGCCTCGGGTTTGGGGCGACATTGCCAGGCCGGTTGCTTGAATGGGATTGGGATGAAAGGGTGTTTCTATTACAGGTCCGGGTAAAACCTTCTGATTTTTTTGAACAACAAATTGCTGCCGAAGGGTTTCGATATGTAATCGTCGCATCCTGTCGCCTTGATCCTGGCCTCATCTCCGCTCATGGCGTGGGCGGTGAGGGCAATTACCGGAACTTCCGGACGGATGTGCTTGATTATTTTGGTGGCCGTAAGGCCATCCATGACCGGCATCTTGATATCCATAAGTACAAGGGAGATATCAGGCTGTTCTTTGAAAGCGTTGACGGCTTTTTGGCCGTCGGAGGTTGATATGAGCCGTGCTTTCGTGTTTTCAAGAAGGGTTTCCAGCAGGAATCGCGCCATTTCATCATCGTCCGCGATCAGAATTGAGAATTCTTTTGCTGGTGCACTGCCAACCTGCCAGTCGGAGACGTTTTGATCAGACAAAAGAGCTTCATCGGCCGGCAGACTGAAATAAAATATACTGCCTTTGTTTTTTTGCGATTCCACCCGAATCTCCCCGTCAAGTTTTTGCAAAATTCCATGTATGATAGCCAGGCCCAGTCCGCTGCCTTCATAGCCCCTGGTGGCAGCTGTTTCCTCCTGACTAAAGGGGGTAAAAATTTCCGACAGGTATTTTTGATCGATGCCCTTGCCCGTATCCTTCACAGAAAACAGGATGCGCTCCCCTTGTTTTTTTATGGCCAGCACCGTTTGTCCTTTTTCGCTGAATTTCAGCGAATTATCTAAGAGGTGCAGGCATACTTTGCGCAGCAGGTCGGGGTCCGTATTGATCTTTAAATTGTCGGGTTCATCCGGAAGATGAAGCACAAGCTTCAGTCCTTTTTCCCGGTAAAGTGGTTCAAATTGCTCATGCATTTCGTGCATGATCGCCGGCACAGATACAAGTTCTTTATGCACCCTCATATTGCCTGACCATAGAAGTGAAATATCGGTGATCTTGTTGATGGTATCTATCAAACGCCGGCTGCTGATCTGCATATTTTGCACATGCGACAGTTGCTGCCCGGTGGCATTTTGTGCCAGTAGCTGTCCGAACCCAAGAATGCCGTTTAGGGGGGTGCGGATCTCATGGGAAATATTATTCAGAAAAGCGGTTTTCAGGCGGTCGCTGGCTT
>PXAA01000098.1 GCA_003567205.1 Bacteroidales bacterium | reverse complement strand
CGACCTGTCCATACAGGTCCATCCGGGCGATTCCCTTGCCCGTACCCGACACCAGAGCCGTGGCAAGGCCGAGATGTGGTACATTGTGCATGCAGACCCGGGGGCTGAACTGATCATGGGCTTCCGTCATGACACCACTCCCGAAACCTATCTTCAACACCTTAATAACAAAAGCCTGAAAGACATTCTTCATTTGGAAAAAGTGAAGGCAGGGGATGTGTTTTATATACCACCCGGACAGGTACATGCCATCGGCAAAGGCATCACCCTTTGCGAAATTCAGCAGTCTTCCGATATTACCTATCGTATCTTTGACTGGGACAGACCCGGAGATGACGGCAAACCCCGCAAGCTCCACACAAGAGAAGCCATGGAGGCCATTGATTTCCGTGCGCGGGACAATAAGGCCAAATATGTGACATCAAAGAATGCTCCCGTTGAACTGGTACAATCGCCTTATTTTACAACCAGATTGATCTGTTTTGACCGGCAGCTGGAACAGGATTATGTATTTGTGGACTCTTTTGTGGTGTACGTTTGTCTCGAAGGTGAATTTTCACTGCAATATCCAGGTGGTGCAGAGCAGATTAGGGCAGGGGATACCCTGTTGTTGCCGGCTGAGATCAACAGTGTGCACATGGCGCCAAAAGGTTTCTGCCGGGTGCTGGAGACATATATTGTATAAAAGGTCGAAAGGTCTGAAAGGTCGAAAGGTCTGAAAGGTCGAAAGGTCTGAAATGTCTAATGATGGCGGCAAAGCATACAGAGTTTGTAGAGGTCAAATATCAGCAGGCTGGGATGGGTGCCCTTAAGGTGTTGCTCCATGGGTTTTTCCAATACCCCTGACAATTTTCCCAATAGCTTATGCAGTCCAAATTTTCTGATCCTGAGGTATATCCGAAGGATCTTTACCATGCGTGCATACTCCGGGTCATGATTTACCAGCTCATAGGTTTTTATTAAGTTTTGCAGCCCTTCGGTTGTTTTACGCAGAAACTCGTCCGTGTTTTCCAGTCCCAGATGAACCAGGGGGTTGTCAATGTGTTCGACCGGTATTTTGTGTTTGAATAATTCATAACCAAAGAGGGTATCTTCGTGGCCATATCCGCTAAGGGATTCATGAAAGCGAATTTTTTCAAACACCTGCCGGTCGATCATAAAATTCCCGGTGATAAAATCATGGTATGAATTCTTCTGCCTTTGTGCGGCCGTGTTCACTTCGCGTTTTGAGCCAACCAGCCAGTGCAGCAATTCTTTTCTGTTTACGGGTTTTTCTCCGTATGTCCTGCCGCCACATACCACTATGCCACTGAAGGCCGTCTCCAGGTATTTTTTCAGGTAGCCGTGGCTTGTGACCATGGTATCGCAATCGAGGATCAGCAGGTAACGATAGGATGATTTGTCAAACAAAAGGTTCCGGATCCTGCTGCGACCAGCATTTTCCTTTAGTTCCTCATATTTTACCAGGGGCAGGTCCGCAAGCGGGCGGTTGGCCTCTTTGATCTGTGGCCGGGACCCATCATCAAGCAAAACAATTTCGGCGGGCACATTAAGCCTGTCTGCCTGTTTATGCAAGGCATGAACCAATTGGGTTATGTCCCAATTAAATACGGGGATACAGATACTGAGCATACGGGTCAATTAGATCGGCAAACAAATATAACGAAAAAACCCGCCCGCTATTTTTTCCAGAAACTGGGCGAGAACAACAGCAGAACAGTAAACAATTCAAGTCTTCCGAGCAGCATAAAAAAACTGAGCACCCATTTCCCTCCTTCAGGGATGTGGGCATAGTTCTCTGTTGGTCCAACACTGCCAATGGCCGGGCCGATATTCCCAATGGTGGCAATGGATGCCCCCATGGCAGAGCTGAAGTCGAGCCCGTATGCACTCATGATTGCTGCCCCGGTAAAAAAAACCAGAATATACAACAGGAAAAAAGCCAGGAAATTTGCAATGATTTTTTGTGGTATGGCCTTTTTGTCGATCCTGACAGGGATTATGGCCATGGGATGGATCAGCCGCTTGAGTTCAAGCCTTGTGTTTTTTATCAGCACCAGGATCCGGATCATTTTGATTCCGCCTCCCGTAGAACCAATACAGCCCCCGGTAAACATCAGCAAAAAAATCAGGAACCACAGAAAATGATTCCACTGAAGATAATCTGCTGTAACAAAACCCGTGGTGGTGGCAATGGCTACAGTCTGAAACAAAGCTTGCCTGAAGGACTCCTCAAAACCGGTTTGGTGTAAAATTAGAATCCCAGCGGTTAATACCATGGTAAAAATCCCGATCACTGAAAAATAAAAACGAAGTTCTTCATTGGACAGAACCCTTCGAAACTCACCCTTTAAAAGTAAATAGTGGAGGGCAAAACTCATCCCGGCCATGATCATAAAGAAGATGATTACATACTGAATATATGCGGAGTATCCTGCAATACTGTCGTTTTGGGTCGAGAATCCACCCGTTGCCATGGTGCTGAAAGCATGGTTGATGCTGTGGAAAAAATCCATGCCCCCAAGCATCAGAAGGATGGATTGTGCTATTGTAAACAAAAGATATATACCCCATAATCTTTTGGCTGTTTCGCGCATATGGGGATGGAGTTTAACCGGGGTTGAGCCAGGAGCTTCCGCAACAAACAACTGCATTCCACCTACACCAAGAATGGGAAGTATGGCCAGGGTCAACACAATGATGCCCATGCCTCCTAACCAGTGTGTGGTACTGCGCCAGAATAAAAGACTTTTGGGCACGGATTCAATATCAGGAAGGATGCTTGCCCCGGTGGTGGTAAAACCGGACATGGATTCAAAAAAGGCATCGGCGTAGCTTGGAATGGTACCTGAAATAAAATATGGCAAGGCCCCTAATGCGGACATGCTGAGCCATGT
>PXAA01000121.1 GCA_003567205.1 Bacteroidales bacterium | reverse complement strand
GTATAAAATTTATTGATGGCCACCACGGGTTTGAGATTGAAATGCTGAATATTCTCAATGTGCTTCTCAAGATTAGCCAGGCCTTTGGAAACAGCCTCGCTGTTGGGTTCTTTCAGGGTGGTCAGTTTGGCACCACCATGGTATTTCAATGCCCTGATGGTTGCCACAACCACCGAAGCATTGGGCGACAGGCCACCGTACTGGCATTTGATGTTGAGGAATTTTTCAGCACCCAGTTCCGAGGCAAATCCAGCTTCCGTAACCACATAATCCGACAGTGAAAGCCCCATTTTTGTAGCGATCAGGGTATTGGTGCCCTGTGCAATGTTCGCAAACGGCCCGCCGTGCACAATGGCGGGATTGCCTTCGAGGGTTTGCACCAGGTTGGGCATGATGGCATATTTCATCAAGGCGGCCATGGCTCCTTCTGCCTTGAAATCCTTTGCATACACCGGTTGGTCGTCATAGGTAAAGCCAATCAGAATGTTGCCGAAGCGCTCCTTGAGGTCTTCCAGGTCTTTTGCAAGGCACAATGCAGCCATTACTTCCGATGCGGCCGTGATGTCGAACCCCGTTTCGCGGGGGATGCCCTGTTTGGGACCTCCCAGACCAAGGACAATATGACGCAACGCCCGCTCATTCATGTCGATCACCCGCTTCCAGATGATCTTGCGTGGATCCAGGTTCAGGGTATTGTTTTTGCTTTGCAGGTGATTGTCGATCAACGCGGAAAGCAGGTTGTGTGCTTTTTCGACCGCAGCCATGTCACCGGTAAAGTGCAGGTTGATGTCTTCCATCGGAAGCACCTGTGCATGTCCGCCGCCGGCGGCACCTCCTTTGATCCCAAAAACAGGACCCAGCGAAGGTTCGCGAATTACCACGGTGGTCTTTACCCCCATGCGGTTGAGGCCTTCAGCCAAACCTATGGACGTGGTGGTTTTACCTTCACCGGCCGGGGTGGGTGTAATGGCCGTAACCAGCACCAGTTTCTTTTTTTGCACCTCTTTTTCATTGATTAAACGCAGCGGCAGCTTGGCCATATATTTACCATACTGGTAAAGATCATTTTCTTCAATACCCAGTTTTGCAGCCACTTCAGTGATAAGCTGCATGGTCGCAGCCCTGGCAATGTCAAGATCAGTTTTCATAATCAATACTTTTTGGGGATTTGGATTATTCTTCTTAAACCAATATGTGGCCTTTTTTGTTTGAGAACTTTATAAAAACACATCCACACCAATCCGGAAAAAAGGGTTGTCATGATAGGCCTGGCTGTTTTGATTAAAATTATACAACAAAAGTATATTCATCCTGACGCGGTCGGAAAAGGGCAAGCCGTAACCGGCACCCAGAAAATAATTGCTTTCGATAATGGAAGTCCTGTCGTCAGGGTCAAAATCAGGATCCAACACAGGAATACGCGATTGCAGGCGAATTCTTTCAAATTCCGCATGTACAAAAAAAGTCGAATATACCTGGAAACGCGCAAACACATTTCCCCCGTAAACATGTGAAGAATACGACTGGCCAAACCAGTTATCGTTGGCATACTGATAGTTTCCGCCAATTCCCGCCGAAAGACGATTGGTAATCAGATACCCGGCATGCAGGTTCACACTGACCGTGGTAAATGTCCCGAACTGCGCACCCAAAAACCCCCCCACAAAAATCCGTTCACGCGTTGACATATCGCGCACATCACGCTCACCAGCCCGCAAACCCGCAGGCCATAGCATGATCACAAGACCAACAATACAAACAATCAGACCAAAAACTTTCTTCATAACAACGCTCCCCCATCTGTTAATAACTCTTTATTTATACAACCAACCCTCATTTTTAATCTACTAAATACTAATTACTAATTACTAATTACTAATTACTAATTACTAAAAGCTTCCTCCCATCGCCCTTGCCTTCAACAAACTCTCCTCATACTCCCTGAGCGGATCTGAACCAATGGTTATGGCACTGCCGGCCATGTAGGAAAGATACTGATTTTTGGCATTATATAAAATACTTCTGATCACCACGTTAAAATCGAAATTCTTTTCAGGGCTGATATAGCCCACGGCACCGGAGTAAAGCCCCCTGCAACTATCTTCATAGGCATCGATCAGCTGCATGGCACGGTATTTTGGGGCGCCCGTCATAGAGCCCATCGGAAATGCGTTTTCAATGGCATCCAGATAATGGCAATCAGGATGCAGGCGTGAAGTGATGGTAGAGATCATCTGGTTGACCTGCCTGAACGGGTAGATCCCGAACAATTCCTCTACCCTTACGCTGTCTTTGACCGCTGTGCGCGACAGGTCATTGCGGACCAGATCCACGATCATCACATTCTCGCTACGCTCTTTGGGATCATCAAACAATTCCTGCCGGAGGCGGAGATCCTCTTCTTTATTCATGCCCCGGGCACTCGTACCTTTGATGGGCTGAGAGATCAGTTTAGCCCCCTGTTTTCGCAGAAATCGTTCCGGACTGGCACACATCAGGTATTTTTCATCGACCATATAGAAGCATGAAAATGGTGTTTCAGAAACATTGTTCAGCGCATCATACACCATAACAGGGTCAATGTTTGCACCCTCCGAAAAAAACTCGATGCAATAATTCATTTCATAAACGTCACCAGCCTGGATGTGCTCTTTGATGGCCTTTAGTTGCCCGAGATAACGCGCTTTATCAACACGGGCCTGTATTTTAACCGGGTTGCCGGGAGACTGTTGCAGGGGTTTGGCCTTCAGGATCATATTAAATACCCGGTCAGGATCGGCAAAGATGGGATGCCCGGGCAAGGTACCAATCCGTATACCATTTGGTTCGGGCATGATCAGCACCTGCGGCCGGAAGAAATGACACACCGGCCACCCGGCGTGGTCGGTATTTTTTGAAGAAAGTTTCTCCAGCTGGTTTTTCAGCTCATAAGAAAAAAAACCAAACAGCCAGTCTTCGTGTTTGTCTGCAAAGCCTTTCAGGTCGCGGAAAACGTTCTTTTGCTTTCCAACATATGCTTCATGTGCGCCCAGGCCGTAAACCCATGGCAAACTGCCATACTTATCTGCATTATATCCGTTCGAGTTCAGAAATACCGCCGTATCGAAATGCTGCCGTGCCCGGTGAAGCAAGTTTTTATGTATTATGCCACCGGCGCCGGACACCTTGTAAGACTGAAAAATCCTTTGAGACATATACAGGCGATTGTATACAAATATAAAGGTTTTCAAGGGTTTCGTTTCATCTGTTTATGATTTTAATGTTTCGGTCAGATGGAACTCGCCATGAGATAATCATCGTCGTGTGTGTCAATGAAATTGGAATGGCTCGTTTCATGGTATAAATCACTTTATCTGAAAAAACCCCACACCCTCTAATACAAAGAAGCCTATGACAATGATTGGGTATTGCGCCAAATGGCGTTTTCTGTAAAGGTAGAGGAAGTCAGGGTCAATACCGGCATGGAAGACTTTGATTGAACCTACCATTTGATCAGGTAATACGGATCATTCTGTACTTTCAGGGTGACGAAGCGATACAGTTGCCGTATACTGAAACAATATATGCGCACCCCATGTATATTGAATGACTGCACGATGTCTGTTTTCGCTAAATCCTTCATAAGCCGGATCTTATTCCACCACACATAGCCCTTGATGGAATAGGCGCTTCGATTTGAATGGACCGGATACGTGATCTTTTTTTTGGCATCATTTGTCTGAATATAATACGTGTCATCAAAAAACCTCAGATAAGGCACTTGCTGCTCGTATTCCACAAAATGCATCAAGCTGCAGGTAACATACTCCAGGCCGATATTGATGCAATGGTAATCCTGGTCAATCATTTGGCGAAAAATGCCATCCGATGAAAAAGAAAGATCTTCTGCGCTAAAACCTGGCTCGCCAAGCGCCATTACCGAATAGCATGGATCATTATTCCGGAATTGCATGTCCTTAAAAAACAATCTGGCAAAGGCCCCGTACGCAGGCACTTCTTTTTCCGGGTCAAATACCTTGCTTTTTCTCGCATCAGGGGTAAATGCCTGTGATATCACTGTGGCAAAATTCTCCAGCAACAGATCCCGCAAATAGGGGTATGCCTCTTTTGTTTCAGAAAAACGCTTTATGGCAGAAAACGCCACATGTACAAACAACTTGTCTGACGGAATTTCACTGATCAATTGTTCAAAGGCCTTCTCGGCATCCCTTTCGTAAGTCCATCTCTTTTTAAACAACGGGTGATGTCCGATGGCCCTTTTGATATAAAAGTAAGCGACCGTACTGTAAACACTAAGTTTCCTGGTGATACTATTGCACATAATCGAAGTCTTCTTGGAAACAATCATATGCTATAAACCCGTCAGCTTTCTGATCCGCTCTTCGGCCCACCGGTTCAGGTCGGGCGATATATTCATACGCCACACCGGAACCAGAAACAATGATGATGCGATGGCTGAACGTAAGACAATGTCCAAATAAACAGGACCCATCTGCCCTACCAGCCCGGACAGACTCATGATGGCAGCCATCAGAAGAGGCACCCATATCTGCCTGCTGACAAAGGGCCGGATATTGAAATGATGCCAGATAAAGGCAATACGTAACAGATTGAAAACGATCAGGGTGAGCATGCTGGCAAAGGCCGCGCCTTCAATACCCCAAAGGGGAATAAACAGACAGTTTGCCAGAAAAGCAAAAACCACCATGGCCATTGTAAAATAAAGGTCATAACGGTACTTCTTTGAGGTGGACAGGATGGTGGCATTCAGACCGGCAGTCATATCGAACAATTTTCCAACGCCCAGCATCAGAAACACATACCGGCCCGCGGTATATTCATGGGGCATAAACTGGAAGATCGAATCCAGGTTGACCCACAACAATATAAAAATTGCCGCCCCGACCACCAGGTTTCCGGCACTTGCCTTTTGATAAATATCCCGCATTTGCTGCATGGCCCTGGCCTTCCAGAACCCGGCAACCAGTGGCCCCGAAACCTTTACCATAGAGCGGTAGGGAATGAGCATTACGGAGGTCATAAAAATCATGGTGGTGTATATTCCTGTAGCCCCAAGGTCTATCATCCCCGCCACCATCAATGAATCAATACTGATCAGTAAAAATCCGCTCAGATTATTCAGCAACAAATACAAACCATATACAAACATAATCCTGCTGAGCCTTTTGAGCAGGGGTGACCACCGGGGCCTCAGGCTCAGCAATCCCTTCCAGGCCGAATACATGATCAACAGGGCTGCCGGCAAACAATAAGCACCCACATATACCGCCACAAAACCCGGAAAAGAAAGCACATTCAGTGCATATAAACTGATGGAGGCGGTCACCAGCAACCGGAGAATAACCTCATGGGCCAGGGTGGGAATTGAATTTCTGTACAAACAACGCAGGTAGGATTCAAAAATATTGAAAAACAAAGTGGCCAGGGCCAGGGGAATCAGATACAGGGCATATTCCACCAATAAAGGGCTGGAGTCCTGGTATAAGAACGCAAAGGGTTGGCGTAACCCAAAAAACAAGAGGGTAGCTATGGTAAAACCAGCCATCCCAAGCGACATCACCCCAAACAGGAAACCGTGGTGCTGATGCCCTGGATCATTGAAAAAGGGAAAAAACCGGGTAATGATATTTCTGGATCCCAATGCGGCCACCTGGGCATATATCAATGAGATGGTGATCATCAGGTTGGCCAGCCCCACCTGGTCTGTATCCAGAAAATTGGTAAACAAAAAAACCTTGTTCAGGAAACCAATAATGGCCCCGGCATAAGAGATCAGGGTAACACGGAAACTGTCGCGTTGCACAATGCCCATGGCTTTCTCTTTGATTAATCGTTAATCAGCCCGTTGGCATTTTCATAGAAGATCTTTTTCATCTTATCCTCAGGGAGTTGAAACGAGCGGATCAGACCTTCATAGTCCAGGCCGGTATTGTCTGTACCAAACAAAATTTTGCCATAATGTTTTTCCAGGAACAGCTTTGCCTTGTCGCGATCGCGGTTCAGCGCATTGAACCCGCTTTTCCCGGAAACATCGCAATAGAAATTGTCGTATTCGATCAGCAGTCGGTCGATGATGCCAAAAGAATCAATCGGGCCTTTGTCGAGAATGAATACTTCTGATGGGTCGTCCGAAATATTATTCCAGAAATGGGGCCCATGGCCAATGAAATCCAGGTCAGGAAACTCACGCAAGCGTTTTTCGAGGTTCGAAAAATCATAAAGATAGCCCGGGAAACGGGTGATGCGATTTTCAATATGGCCTTTGAAAACAGAAGTATTTTTAAAAAACTTCGTCAAATAATATTTTGTGATGCCATTCAATGCCCCGTTCAGCAAATCATCCAGCAGCTTTTCCATCTTGCCGGAATTAGCAGGCACATAATGCATGCGTGGTTCTTCCATATGAAAAAGCAGGGGCAGATCATATGCATTGATCACGCGCAGGTATTCGCCTATGACCTTATCTTCCCATTTGTGCGTGACCTTTAGTTCACCGCAACCCTTCAGGCCCTTTTCTGTATGGTGTTTTATCTTCTGCGAAAGATTCCTGGTTTTGGGGTCGGGGGCGTAAAAAGGCACAATGCGGTCGGGGTATTCTTTATAGGCCTCAAACACCTCATCGGGAGAAAGATTCTGATAAATCGTATCGATTGGGGGATTAATCTCTTCCCAGGTAAGCAGCCAGCATTTCTCAATATGGTGATCATCCATATAGTCGATCACCCGGTCGGCATCCAGGCCTTCCAGTTCCACGTGCAGATGTGCATCAATTTTTTGCATCTATATCTCCCAGGTGTCGCCGCTTCTAAGCAGGTCATTCACCGATTGTATCCTGGAGGTTTTTTTTGCAGTCTCTATCTGATGTTCTGTCAGGTCATCGTAAGTATCGGCCGGTGCCGAACGGATCACGCCCATGGCCACAGGATGGCTGGGAAGCTTCATGCGTCCGAGCATCCGGTGGATACCAGGGTCGGTGCTATACTGGTCATGGACCAAAATATCGCTTTCATTGATGCCGTTTTTGCCGATTTCAACCACTTCCAGGCGGTTCCCTGCCATGATGATCCCTTTATCCCTGTTCTTTCCGAATATCATGGGCCCATCTTGCTTCAAAAACAACTGGCGCTCTTCGCGCATGTCGCGAGCGGTAACCTGTTTATGCACATTGTCGGCAAAAATCACACAATTCTGCAAAATTTCAATCACAGAAGTTCCATTGTGTTTGGCCGCCTCGTAAAGCACCTCTGTCATCAGTTTGATGTTGTTATCAGGCACGCGGGCAAAGAAAGTGCCCTGGGCCCCCATAACAAGGCCGGAGACCGTAAAGGGATGCTCGATAGTGCCATAAGGCGAAGTCTTGGTAACCGTACCAAGCGCGGTTGTCGGGGAGAACTGTCCTTTGGTCAATCCATAGATCTGATTGTTAAACAGCAGGATGTTGATATCAATATTGCGTCGAAGCACATGAATAAAATGGTTTCCGCCAATGGCCATGGAGTCGCCGTCGCCGGTAGCCACCCAAACGCTGAGCCCGGGATTGGCAATTTTCAGTCCGCTGGCGATGGCTGCCGCCCGTCCGTGGATGCCATGAAACCCAAAGGTATCCACGTAATAGGGGAATCGTGACGAACAACCTATGCCGGATACCATGGCAAAATTCTCTTTGCGGTAACCGATTTTTGGAAAAACATTGCCCACCGCCGCCAAAATGGCGTGGGCACCACAACCCGGACACCATTTCACCATCTGGTCACTGACAAAATCCTGTTTGGTGAGTTCTACCGGAGACTTCGAGATTTTATTATAATCGATCATAATTTACTCCTCCAATAATTTGGTGAATGTTTCGGTGAGTTCCTGGATATGGAAAGGCAATCCTTGCACCTTGTTGAATTGGTTATAAGTAAATTCAGGGAACAACATCCGGAGGTAATTCACAAACTGACCACCGTTTAGTTCGCACACCACAATCTTTTTAAAACGCATCAACACCTCCCTGGTGTTTTTCGGAAGGGGTTTGATGAAGTTAAACTGTGCATGGCTGATTTTATGCCCTTCTTCCTGCATCCGCGATACAGTAGAAGCCAGGGCACCCTCGGTGCCGCCCCAGCCAACCACCAGCAAATCGCCCCCGGGTTCACCCTGTACCTGGAGCAAGGGCAAATAATCGGCAATACGTCCGATTTTTTCTTCGCGGATATTTACCATCAGTTGATGGTTCAGGGGGTCGGTCGACACATTGCCGTCAATATTTGTTTTTTCCAGCCCACCCACTCGATGGCGCAAACCTTCCACACCGGGAACAGCCCATTTGCGCACCAGGGTTTTTTCATCCCGGCGATAGGGTTTAAAATTGGTGTCATTGGGGTCAGCCATGGGTGGTTTGATCGATGGCAGGTCTTTGACATCCGGGATCCTGAACAACTCTGATCCAAAGCCCAGGTATCCGTCGGTAAGCAGTATCACGGGGGTCATGTGCTCCATGGCATATTTTGCAGCCAGGTATGCATAGTAGAAGCAGTTTGCAGAGCTGGAGGCTGCCATGACCATCAGCGGGCATTCACCATTCCTCCCAAACAGGGCTTGCATTAAATCAGATTGCTCACTCTTTGTGGGCATGCCTGTAGACGGACCGGCGCGCTGCACGTTTACCACCACCAGGGGAAGTTCAGTGATCACTGCCAGGCCAAGGGCTTCGCTTTTTAAAGAAAGCCCGGGTCCGGAAGTGGTAGTCACCCCCATGGAACCGCCAAAGCTTGCCCCAATGGACGAACAAATCCCTGCAATCTCATCTTCAGCTTGAAAAACCTTGGCACCCAATGATTTATGCTTAGATAATTCGATCAATATTTCCGTTGCAGGTGTAATTGGATAGGATCCGAGAAATAAAGGCCTTCCACTTTTCTCTGCAGCAGCCAAAAGACCCCATGCCGTAGCTATGTTTCCGGTGATGTTACGGTACAAACCCTTTTTCATGGGGGCCGGATCCACCTTGAAAGTGATCTTAATCAATTCCGTGGATTCGGCAAAATTATAGCCTGCTTTAAGTGCGGTCTGGTTAGCCTGCACCACCTTGGGTTTTTCGCTGAATTTCTTTTTGATGAATTCCAGGGGTTTTTCTAAATCGCGCTCAAACAGATAAAACATAAGCCCAAGCACAAACATGTTCTTGGTCCGCTCTGCCAGCCTTTTGTCAACTCCCAGCTCTGCAAGGCTCTGCTTGGTCAGCTCCGTTATGGGGGCTTTGATCACATGATACTCGTCCAACGTGCCGTCTTCGAGTGGGTTTTCTGTATAACCGGCCTTCCCGATGGCTTTTTCTTCAAAGGTGCTAGAATCGATTACAAGGGTGGCACCAGGCTTCGTCCACTTAAGATTAGCCTTTAGGGAAGCGGGATTCATAGCCACCAGCACATCGCACATATCGCCTGAGGTATAGATTTTTCTTTTCCCCATATGCATCTGGAAGCCACTCACACCGGCTATGGTGTTGTGTGGTGCACGGATTTCGGCAGGAAAGTCAGGGAAAGTCGCCAGGTCATTTCCGGCAAGCGCCGCCACATCAGAGAACAACGTCCCGGTCAGCTGCATGCCATCGCCGGAATCCCCCACGAATTTGACCACCACATCCTCCAGTATACGGACATCATGTTGTTTGGCCATAATTAGTTACAATTTAACAGATAAAACGATAAAAGAATTGTGTTATTAAGAAAACGTTAAAAGATGACGTTGCGAAGTTAAATGTTTAAAATAAATATGCCCGAAAAAAACCATACTTTTTTTGTTTCTACCAGCACATAAATGGCTGTAATCCGATGATTTATTTAAATTAGTTTCAAATAATGGGTAAAAAACAAAAAAGTGTGCAATATTTTGTGAAAGCCATTATATTTGTGGCGAAATTAAACAATTTTAGGAACCCCAAAAAAGCGAAGAGATGGCTTATATAATTAATGAAGATTGCACTGCTTGTGGCAGCTGTATCGATGAATGCCCCGTGGACGCTATTTCTGAAGGTGATATCTACAAAATTGACCCTGATGTATGCACTGACTGCGGTGCTTGTGCAGACGTTTGCCCGGTTGAAGCAATTCATCCAGAATAAGAAGTGTCTGACCGGTTATTCCGGGTCAGAATAGAAAAAAGCCCGTGTTTCAGCGAATACGGGCTTTTTGCTTAACTTGCGGCTACATTAAGGATGACAAAGCATAACCAAAAAGCACGAACCGTTGATGGCACCATGACTTTCTGGAGCCACCTGGAAGAGCTGCGCGGACACCTGATCAGGTCCGCCTTAGTTGTGATGGTTTTTGGCATTGCCGCCTTTATAGCAAAAGACTTTCTTTTCAGCCAGGTCATTTTGGCGCCCAAGGAAACCTACTTCTTGACCAACCGCGCGTTTTGCCGGCTCTCCGAGAGTTTGTCCATTCCGGCGCTCTGTATCAATGCCAGTCCTGTTCAACTTATAAATATTGAACTGGCAGGCCAGTTTACCACACACATCATTGTATCGTTGATTGTGGGCATTATCATATCGGTACCATATATAGTCTGGGAGTTCTGGCGTTTTGTCAGGCCGGGGCTCCGGCCCAGGGAAAAAGCCCATTCGCGGGGCGCCGTGCTGGTCATCTCCGGTTTGTTTATTACCGGCGTATTGTTTGCCTATTTTTTGATTGTGCCCCTGTCTATTAACTTTTTGGGATCATACCAGGTCAGCAGCCTGGTGGAAAACCAGATTGCCCTGCGCTCTTTTATCACCACCGTAACCACCATTACCTTTGCCACAGGCATATTGTTTGAGCTTCCCGTATTCGTGTTTTTTCTGAGCAAAGCAGGTATATTGACTCCGGCCACCATGCGCAAACAACGCAAGCTTGCATTTGTGCTGATTATTGCGCTGGCCGCGCTGATTACCCCGCCCGATGTATTCAGTCAGATCATGGTCGGACTTCCCCTCTTCCTTTTATATGAGATCAGCATCCGGATCTCACAGCGTGTTGTCGACAAAGCCGCTGAAGAAGTATAACCGGGTTAAACTTTTTTAACAAACCCGTTGTTATCATTATGAGAAAAACACAGCATCATGAACAACGCACAATTCTATTATGCACGGCCGGAAAACGAACCGGTTTACGAATACAAAAAAGACACGTCCGGACGCAAAGCACTCGAAGCAGCGCTGAAGCGACAGAGTGAAACAATCGTGGACATCCCGCTGATTATCGGCGGAAAGGAAATCAGAACCGGTAAAACCGGCAAAGTCGTCATGCCCCATGACCACCAGCACGTGCTGGCCACCTATCATAAAGCCACCGAAAAGGAAGTAAAAATGGCTGTCGATGCCGCCATGGAAGCCCATCAGCAGTGGGCCGAAATGTCTTGGGTAGAACGCGTATCAATCACCCTGAAGATCGCGGAGCTCATTTCAACCAAATACCGCGCACTGATGAATGCTTCCACCATGCTTGGCCAGGGCAAGAACGCTTACCAGGCAGAGATTGAAGCAGTCTGCGAAACCACCGACTTCATCCGCTTTAACGCACATTATGTATCGGAGATCTACAATGATCAGCCCCATTCCGAAAGGGGTAACCTGAACCGGATTGAATACCGCCCCCTCGAAGGATTCGTATTTGCCGTAAGCCCATTTAACTTTACCGCCATTGCTTCGAACCTGTCGCTTGCACCCGTGGTACTTGGCAATACCGTGGTATGGAAGCCTGCCACCACCTCCCTGCTGTCTAATTACTATCTGATGAAGATATTCAAAGAAGCGGGGCTGCCGGATGGCATCATCAACTTTATTCCCGGACAGGGCAGCATGATAGGCGATATTGTGTTGAAAAACAAAAACCTCGGTGGGGTGCACTTTACGGGTTCCAACACCACCTTTAACCAGATCTGGAAAACGGTGGGCAACAACCTGGAGCTTTACCGCTCTTATCCACGCATAGTGGGCGAAACCGGTGGTAAAGATTTTGTTTTTGTACATCCCTCGGCCGAGGTGAACGAAGTGGCCACTGCACTGGTCAGGGGCGCCTTTGAATACCAGGGACAGAAGTGCTCAGCCGCCTCCCGGGCATACATTCCGCACTCATTGTGGGACGACATTAAACAAAAGATGGACGAAAATATTGCCATGATCAAATCAGGGGATGTACGCAACTTCTGCAATTTTGTCAATGCCGTTATCGACGAAAAAGCCTTTGATAAGATTATGGGATATATTGAAAAAGCGAAAGAATCGCCGGATGCAGAGATTATTTTCGGGGGCAAGGGCGACAAATCGAAAGGCTATTTTATTGATCCCACAGTGATTTTTGCCACCGATCCCCTTTTTGTGACCATGCAAGAAGAGATCTTTGGTCCGGTACTTACCATATATATTTATGAAGATGCGGATTTTGAAAAAACACTGCATCTGTGCAACGAAACTTCGCCTTACGGGCTAACCGGATCCATCTTTTCCAAAGACAGGTATGCCACCGTCAAAGCATGCCAGGTATTGCGTTATGCGGCGGGCAATTTTTATTTCAATGACAAGCCCACTGGAGCTGTTGTCGGTCAGCAACCCTTCGGCGGTTCCAGAATGTCTGGCACCAACGACAAAGCCGGCAGCTATCTCAACCTGCTGCGTTGGATCAATCCGCGTACGGTAAAAGAAACCTTCATCCCCCCCACCGACTTCCGTTACCCCTTTATGCACGAAGAAAAGTGCTACCAGGGTTAAGAAAACCGCCGGCGGGCCTCAGGCAAAAAACAGGCTCCATATTTCAGGCACAAAAAAACCGGACAGG
>PXAA01000054.1 GCA_003567205.1 Bacteroidales bacterium | reverse complement strand
TCCTTAACTTGTGCTTGCATAGGTCTTCAGATTAAATTAGACAATTTGATTAATTATCATAAATTTAGTCATCTTTTGAAGACCTATGCCTTTTCAAACATACGATCTAATGCTTCTTGTTGGACTTACCGGTAATATTGGCAGTGGAAAAACCACGGTAGCCCGTGTTTTTGAGAAACTTTCAGTACCTGTTTACCGGGCCGATGAAAAGGGCCGGCAATTGCTGACCTTGCCCGGTGTGATAAAAAAGGTATGTGCATTGTTTGGTGATGCGGTTCTGGGTACTGATGGTCAAATTGACCGTCAATGCTTAGCTGCCATTGTTTTTAATGACCGGCAAAAGCTGAAACAGCTGAACTCAATTATCCACCCTATGGTAAGGGAAGATTTCAGCATCTGGACAGCTGAACAAAAGCAAGAAGCCTATGTTATCCAGGAAGCCGCCATATTATTGGAATCAGGTGAGGCCATGAATTTTGACAGGATTATTGTGGTAACGGCTCCTGAAGATCTCCGGATCCGAAGAGTTTGTGCACGCGATGGTGTAGACCGGGATCAAGTGCTTAAAAGGGCACAGCATCAGATGAATGAAACCGAAAAAATAAAGGCAGCAGATTTTGTCATTACCAATGATGGCTTTCAGGCATTACTCCCCCAGGTGCTCGGAATTCATAAAGTATTATCTCAAATGGCGGGCCGCTTGTCAAATCATGCCGGCAAATAAAATAAGCTTGTGGAATAATGCGTTTTTGTTAGCAGTAAGATTGAATAAGAAAATTTGTGTTTTTAAGAAAGATCATACCATTTTTTGTTGTTGCCTGTTTGCTCTCCATCAGTGGTCAGGCGTGGGGCCAACGCCAGGCGGGACGGGTATATGAATTTCTGAACCTGCCTCAAACTGCCGTGATCACCTCCATGGGTGGTTATGGGTTTCCCTCCCTGGTTCCGGATACCGGGATGTCGCTCATGATCCCTTCCTTGCTGAGTCAGGATCACAACAATCATTTGTCTTTGAATTTTGTAAGTTATTTTGATGATATCAACTACGGGACAGTAGCCTTTACCCATTACATGGAAGGGTTGGGACACTTTGCAGGATCGGTACAATATATTAATTACGGCCGTTTTGTCGAAGCCAACGAACTGGGTCATGTAACCGGGGAATTTACTGCCGGCGAATACAGCTTTCAACTGGGCTGGGGCAGAATGCTGAATGAGCAATTCGCCGTCGGCAGCAATCTGAAGGTGATCTATTCCTCATTTTACGAATATTCTTCTCTGGGGTTGGCCACAGACGTATCGGTGTCCTACCACAATGCAGAACATCTTGTTGCTGCTTCTGTGGTGGCCAGGAATATTGGCCGGCAAATTACAACGTATCATGAGGGCAATCGTGAATCGCTGCCATTTGACCTTGTTGTGGGAGTTACCAAAAAACTGGCCAACGCACCTTTTCAATTTTCCCTGGTAGCCCACAACCTGCATAATTTTGACCTGAGCTATGATTCCCCTTTGTTGCTTCCAGACCATTTTAACGGGGATGAAGATAACGGGTCATTTCAGGACAGGGCCGGGGATTTTGCCGATAATGTGATGCGTCATATAATACTGGGCGTGGAGTTTACGCCCATACAAAGCTTTAGTTTGCGGGCAGGATATAATTACCGGAGACGGCAGGAAATGAAAGTGGATACCCGCTTGTCGACGGTTGGTTTTTCATGGGGTTTTGGCTTAAGGGTTTCCAGGTTCCAAATCAATTACGGCCGTTCACACCATCACCTGGCAGGTGCCAGCGACAGCGGACTGTCTGCACCCAATCACATCTCCGTGAGCACCAGCCTGCAGGAATTGTTTTCGAGGCCCGATACCAGCAAATAGTGAAATTGTTTCTCAATATACAGGCAATATCCTTTGGGACGGTCATCCCGCTTATTTTGATGTTTGTTTTACAGGCTGCTTTATTGAGTACGGATGCCACCGCAGATGAACCTGTACCGGAAACCCACAGGGGTTTTTGGGTGTTCTTTACCGATAAGGCAGGGGTGCGGTTTGATCCGTATGCTTTTTTTGATAAAAAAGCCATAGAACGCCGCCTGGCCCATAATGTGTGCCTGCATGACAGCCTTGATTACCCGGTGCGCAAGGACTACCTGGATTCATTGGCTGTTTTGGCAGATAAGCCCACGGTGGTTTCCAGATGGCTGAATGCTGCACATGTATATACCCATCCCAACATTGCCTTTGGCCTGGAATCGCTTGATTTTGTCAAAAAGGTGCAGCCTGCCGGCATCCGTCTGCTGCCTGCTGTATACCATAATGCTGACATGGAATATGCGTCTGTCAGAAGCCGCGACAGGGCTTTGTTCATTGCCCAGAAAGAGCACATGGCCGCCCACCGGTTTACAGAAAACGGCTTTAATGGTGAGGGAGTCCGCATTGCTGTTTTTGATGCCGGGTTCAGGGGAGTGAACACCAATAAGGCTTTCCGGCACCTGATCAAAAACGGGCAAATTGTCCGCACCTGGGATTTTCACCGCAACCGCGAAGACGTTTTTGCCTACAGTGCACATGGTACGATGGTTTTATCGGTCATTGCCGGTATTGTTGATGATGGCCCACTTGGTATTGCCACCGGGGTGGAATTTTTACTTGCGCGTACCGAGATCTTTCGCGAACCCATGGTGGAAGAAAAATATTGGCTGGCTGCCATGGAGTGGGCCGACCAGCATGGCGCCGACATCATCAATTCTTCCCTTGGGTATGTGTTTCACCGTTACTTTCCCGAACAAATGGACGGCAGTACGTCCCTGGTAGCTCAGGCAGCCGGCATTGCTGCGGCAAAAGGCATCCTGGTAATCAATGCAGCAGGCAATATGGGAAACAACAGGCATTGGCGAATCATTG
>PXAA01000143.1 GCA_003567205.1 Bacteroidales bacterium | reverse complement strand
TTGCTCTGTTTCCCTGTTTTTTGGCTGACCTTTCCGGTCAGGCCCTGTCAGAGCGCAATATACCACTGCGACAGGAAAACTACCGGATAGCTGTACTTTCTTTTGTTCATGAGACCTGTACCTATTGTCCCGATCCTGCGGGATTGGATGACTGGCTTGCCACAGGACCCCCTACGGATAAAATCCTTGGCGGAGGCAGCGGTTATGGCTATATCGATGGCTTTGAACAGCGAATGGCTGCTTACGGCGGAGTGGAACTGGTGGGCATCACATCACCGGCGGGCATGCCGGTGGGAGGGACCTCCAGGAGTTGGAATTCTATGGAAGTTTGGGATTATTACACGGGTTTGATGATCCGGGACCTGGAGAGCAAAGGCCCCTTTGACGGCATTCATCTGGCCTTGCACGGATCTATGGCAGTGGCTGGTATTGCCCGTCCTGAGGCCGAACTGGCACGAATGGTGCGCCGGATCCTGGATGCTGAAGTTGTAATAACCGTGTCGCTCGATCTGCATGCCTGTGTGGATGCAGAACTGGTGGCCGGAGATGCTGCTAATGCGGTTTTTGCAGTTAAACGTTTTCCGCATTACGATGCCGCCCTGATGGGGCAACGCGCGGCAGATGTAATGATACGGATTTTGCAGGGTAGTTATACCCCGGTTGTAGCCACCCGCAAGCCGGGTTTGATCACCCCGAGTTTTTTTCAGGGTACCGTGCGTTATCCTGCCCGGGAGATCATGGAAAGGGCAAGGCGCTGGGAGAACCGCGAGAAAGATGTATATGTGTCGGTTAATTTCGGTTTTGCCTATGCCGATGTACCTGATAACGGTGCCAGTGTGTATGTGGTAACCAATGGTGACCAGGAACTGGCCGACCGGATTGCCGATGATATGAACCAGTTTATTTGGCGGCACCGAAGGGATTTCGTTTTCAAGGACATTTTTGATGTGGAGGAGGGCGTGTCACACGCTTTGCTGTCGGTGGCCAACCAGGAAACCCCCGTGGTGATTGCCGATGGTTGCGACCGGACCGGCGGGGCCACATGGATTGCCAATGAGCTTATCAGGCAGGGGGCCTCCAACTTTGCCATTGGTACCCTGGCCGACAGGGAGTTCTTTGATATGATGCATGCACGCGATATTGCGCCCGGCCACCGGAGCGGCCCAATCGAAGTGGGAGGGACCACAGATGGTTTTGCCGGCGAGCCGGTCCGCCTGGATGATGCAATCATTGAGTTTATCGATTCGCAATATATTGTTTTGCTATTTGGCGAGAACAACCGCATTGTGGTAACACCCGCCCTGATGCAGATCACCCACCCGCAATGGCATGCCCGTGTGGGGATCGATTTCGGCCAGCTAGACATTGTAGTGCACAAAACACGGGTGCATTTTTTCCGCGGGTATTACGAAACCGGTATTGCTGGTGAAGAATATCCCGGCACCATTGTCAAGATTGAAGTGCCCGGCTGGGGCCCGGCTGATATCACAAAGATCAATTACCTGAACGGCGGACAATACCTGTATCCTCTGGATATGGACAGGGAGATGGGACATGTTTGGGACAGGCCCTATATTGGGGATGGGGATATGATTTATCGGACGGGGGAAGGGGTGGAGGTGAGAAGTAAGAAGTAATTAGTAATTAGTAATTAGTATTTAGTATTTAGTAATTAGTGGTAAATATGAAGTGGTTGGTGTGTGTTTTAATGTTAATAATGCTTTTTGTGGCTGATTTGAAAGGGCACGATGGGAAGGAGCGGGGCAGGGCTGTGGATGTCGGAGTGCAGGTGGGCATGCTTAGGCCGGGGCCGCTGAATATGATTACCGATGTGCAGGGTGTGAAGGTTGGCCATGTTACACGTATTGAAGGCGAACATATCCGTACAGGGGTAACTGCTATTCTGCCCCATGGCGGCAACCTTTTTCAGCATAAGGTGCCTGCGGCCATCTATTGCTTCAACAGCTTTGGAAAAATGGCCGGATCACTGCAGGTGGAGGAGCTGGGAAATATTGAGACGCCCATTATATTAACAAATACCCTGAACGTAGGTACGGCCATTAATGCCGTGGTGGCTTATATGCTTCGGCAAAAAGGCAACGAAGGGGTGCGTTCGGTGAATGCACTGGTTGGAGAGACCAATGACGGTTTTTTGAATGATATCAGGGGGCAGCATGTAACCGCCGCCGATGTGGTGGGGGCGATCGAATCGGCTAAAACAGGCGTTGTAGAAGAAGGAAGTGTGGGTGCGGGCACAGGTACCACGAGTTTTGGCTGGAAGTCCGGTATCGGCACTTCCTCCAGAATGACCAGACCCATTGACGGGAATACATATACGGTAGGCGTATTGGTACAGTCAAACTTTGGACGGATGTTATATATTAACAGAAAACCTTTCGCCAGGGAACCGGAGGAACAAAAAATCAACAGGGAGGAAGACGGCTCTGCCATGATCATCATTGCCACCGATGCCCCCTTGTCAGATCGTAACCTCGGGAGGATGGCCAAAAGGTCTTTTATGGGAATGGGCCGTACCACCAGTTTTATGTCCAATTCATCCGGCGACTTTGCCATTGCCTTTTCTACCGCATACACCATTCCCCATACAGATGATGGACATATCTTAGACATACCCGCCCTTTTAAGCAACCACGAAATGAATACCCTGTTTCAGGCTGTAGAAGAGGCCACACAGGAAGCCATATACAACGCTCTTTTCATGGCTGAGGGCATGACAGGACACAACGGAAACAGGGCGGAAGCAATCCCGCTTGATAAGGTGAAGGAATTGATAAAACAATAAAAACCCTGTAGTAATGAAAAAACAATTTCCAAGGATTACCAAACATTTCATTGCAGCCCTCGTGCTGTGTATTGCGGCTGCTTGCGCAGCCCCCGAAAGATATCCGGGCGAGCATTGGGAAAAAGCCGTTGCCC
>PXAA01000031.1 GCA_003567205.1 Bacteroidales bacterium | reverse complement strand
ATTCCAGGGTAACATTTTTGAGTGCATGCACGGGCACGGCCGTGTTTGTGTAAACCTTTGACAATTCGCTTGTCTTGATTACTGTTTTCATATATATGGTATTTGAGGTGATTGTTTGTATGTTTAATTATTCCTGGCGCACGGCTTCTGCCGGGGCAATCCGGATGGCTTTCCAGGCCGGATATATGGATGCCAGGATGGCAAAGGCCACCATCAGGATCCCGATCTCAAAATAAAAGCCCAGGTCCACACTGGGGTATAGCACCGATGCAAAACCAAAATCCTCCAGGCCTTCCCCTCCCGGGATGGTGACCCCCCGTACATTCAGAATGCGTATCATAATATAGGACAAACTCAATCCGATGATCCCGCCAATGATTGATATCATGGTGGTTTCCATTACAACCATGAAAAAAACCTTGATTCGTTTCATGCCGACAGCCAAGAGTACGCCGAGCTCTCTCACCCTTTCCAGGATAGACATAAGTATGGTGTTGAGCAGGCCGAAAGATACGCCAAGAATGATGATGCCCACCAGCCAGATCAACGCCTGGTCGAGCACCTCCAGGGCATAATGCAATGCCGGGTCCATGTCGGCCCAATGACGCACCTCCAGATCAGGGTAGGCCTGCCGCAATTCCTCCGCAGCCTGCCGGTACCGGTCCACATCATCGAGCAAGATGGCGATTTCGTGAACGGCTTCCGGATCCCCGATCAGTTCATTCAGGTCGCCGGCCTGTACGTAAACCGTAGTTTCTTCAAACCTTCTGGATGTAACCGAATAAAGGCCTTCGATCCGGAACGAGGCACTCACCATGTTGCCGTGAATATCCTGAAACGTAAGAACGATCCTTGATCCGACACCTGACATTAGTTCAGCAGCCAGGGCCTGGCCAACGATCGCCGGAGGCAGTCTCCGTTCTTCGGCGAAGTAGTTGCCTTCCTGAATGAGCTCCTCCAGCCGTGTTGTTCTGGCTTCTGTTTCGGCCTCCACGCCCTTTATCCTGACCCCGGTGCTTTTGTTGGCCGATGCCGCCATGCCGTCGAACACTGTGCGTGGCGACACCACTTTAATACCGGGTCTTTGGCTGATCTCTGCGGCCACCTTTGCACCCTGTGGAATTCGATAATGTGCTTCGGGGTTTGCAATGAACTGGGAATGGTGGATCTGGATGTGGGAGATCATGTTTTCGATGGTGTCTTCGAATTGTTGTTCTTCAGCTGCCAGTCGCAAAGCCGCAGAAAAAATCCCGCCCATAATGCCCAGTATCAGGGCTGCCACAATAACAAGGGTGCGCGACCGGTTTCTCCAAATATTTCGCCAGGAAATTTTTATCAATGTGATCATTGTTTGTACATTTTTAACGGGTTATTTACTTGCGGGCTGCACTGATTATGTCAAGCCTGAATACTTTTCTTACAGGGTAAAGCCCCACGACCAGTGCGATGAAAAAGATGGTCAGGCCCTGATACACAAAAATGTCGGACGCAATGGAAAAATTCATGACGGGTTCCAGGCCGTAATCGATCATGGCGTCGGCAAGGTCATCGGCCAGTTGTATGGGGTTTGTGTAAAACCAATACACGATGGGAAAGCCCACAAACACTCCGGTGATTACACCGATGATGCTGATAAATAGTGTTTCAAGCATACAGATGCCAGCCAGTTGGGCACGTTTCAAGCCGATGGACAGCAAAATGCCAAATTCCCGCAGACGTTCGTGCATCATCGTGATTATGGTGCCGAAAATCCCGAATCCTGCTACAATGTATAGTACCCAGGCAAATACCCTCACTTGCGCATCGCGTGCTTCAAAAGCCGCAACTTTATCAGGCATGAGCTCTTCCCAGGTCTTCAGAGCGTACCATTCGTCGTCCAGTTCGTCCTGGATGGAGCCGGCCATATGGTCTGCCATCGATACGTCGCCGAGCATTAAAATCAGGCTGTTTAGTCGCCCTGGGGCGGAAAAGAAATTTTGCGCTTCTTGCAAGGGCATGTATACAAGGGTGTTGTTTTGTTCTGGCAAGGGAAATTCCAGTATCCCACCCACCTGGTAAGTACCTGCCGCTGTCATGCCCTGAAAGCCCTGTCCCAGCAGCACAATGGTATCGCCAACGGAAAGATCCAGCTGGGTGGCCACGCCCCGGGCGATGACAACAAAATCATCTTCCGCGGTGAACATCCTGCCTTCCTTCAGGCGTGATAATAGATTATTCATCCGGTCTTCCTTTTCAGGCAACACCCCCATCAGGTACACACCCCGGGTACTGAGTTCTTTCGATGCCAGGCAAAAGCCTTCGATGCGGGGCACGGTGTATTCGATGAAATCATCGTGGGCGGCTACGGCCTCTTTTACCTCCTTCCCATATTCCATGGCATGGTCCATGGTGGGTTCATCGTGGTACAACACGTCTTGTATCTGCAAGTGTCCGGAGGTGTTGCTGATGATGGAATCGATCATTTGTTGTTTCATGCCGTTTACCATCGACATAAGAACAATGGCAAGTACCACGGCAAACATCACGGAACTTACGGTGATAAAAGTTCTTCGCTTTTTTCGCCAAAGGTTGCGCCATGCCAGGGTCAATAAGGTCTTCATAACAGATCGTTTGTTGATATGAGGTTTGCCAATTGCCGGACTTCCGGTCCGTCATGCATATATTTTTTATTCCGTCCCGTATTTTGTTTTATTGTATTTCGGTCAGGTTTTCTATACTGAAAAAGCGTTCAGAAACGTCGATGTTGAAGTCGGCCGCATGTGTTGTGATAACCGTTCTCCTGTTGGCCTGGTCTTCCGGTATGACTTCCATGATGGTGGGCATGGGCCTGCCTCCCATTGTCTTTATTTCGCGGAAATGAATGGTGTTTACCAGCTGATCGCGCTCATCATAGTTTTCAGTCCGTACAGGCAGATAATAATCCTTGCTGACATACTGGATAAT
>PXAA01000068.1 GCA_003567205.1 Bacteroidales bacterium | reverse complement strand
TCGCGCCACCTTATATAACACCATTGAGCTGTTGTTGAATTGTAACCTGGTTGTTAAACATCAGTTTGGCAAAAATGTGGCTCAGTTTGAAAAATCTTACAAATACCGTCAGCACGACCACCTGGTTTGCTCTGACTGCGGAAAGGTATATGAGTTCTGTGACCCCCGCCTGCAGGAAATTCAGAACTCGGTTCAGGAGCTGATGCATTTTGATGTGACCCATCGTTCCTTTGCTTTTTTTGGTCGCTGCAGCGATTGCCGTTCGGGTCAAACCCAGGCCCCGGCATTCAAACAATAATCAAGCCCGTACACTTTTATTTGTTCTCTCTGTAAAATAACGTATTTTTGGCTTAGTAAACAGACCAAAAATTCCTAACTCATGAGTGAGATTTACAAAGCAGATGTCTTGCTGGGACTGCAATGGGGCGATGAGGGCAAAGGCAAGATTGTAGATGTTCTGACCCCCCATTACAAAATGGTGGCACGGTTTCAGGGCGGCCCGAATGCCGGTCATACGCTCGTGTTTGAAGGCAAGAAATATATTTTGCACACCATTCCTTCAGGAATCTTTCACAGCGGTTGTGTAAACCTGGTGGGGAACGGCGTTGTATTGGATCCGTTTATCATCAATAAGGAGCTTGACCAATTGAGTATTCCGCTGGATGTGCTTCAAGAGTCGCTTTTTATTTGTGGCAAGGCCCACTTGATATTACCGTCGCATCGTTTGCTGGACGCCGCTTTTGAAAAGAAAAAGGGCAATTTAAAGATTGGTAGCACATTAAAGGGAATCGGTCCTGCTTATACCGATAAGGTAGCACGGACCGGTTTGCGCTTGGCCGATACGGCATCTGAAGGGTTTGCTGACAAATACAATGCGTTGAAGGAGGAGCATATGCGACTGGCCGAAGGACTTGGTTTTGACATAAATGAACTCCGTCTCGACGGTTTGTCTTTCCACGATTATGAAAAAGCATGGTTTGCCGGATTGGAGCGTCTAAAGGCTTTGCCACGGGTTCAGAGTGAAGTGTTTGTCAACGAAGCCCTCGATAAAGGGGCCAGGGTTCTTGCCGAAGGTGCGCAGGGAACCTTGCTGGATATTGACTTTGGTTCCTATCCTTATGTGACCTCATCAAACACTATTACAGCGGGAGCATGTGTAGGGCTGGGTCTTGCACCTACCCGTATTGGCGAAGTGTTCGGTGTATTTAAGGCCTATTGCACCCGTGTGGGCAGTGGTCCGTTCATGACAGAAATCAAGGATGAGGAAGCGGATATTTTGCGTGATCTGGGGCAGGAGTATGGCTCTACTACAGGGCGTCCAAGGCGTTGCGGCTGGCTTGATTTGCCGGCACTGAAATATGCCGTGATGATCAATGGCGTTACACGCCTTATTATGACCAAAGCTGACGTGCTTTGTGCCATGAAAACCCTCAAAGTTTGCGTAGCCTATGAAATAAATGGTGAAGAAAGGAATATTTTACCACTTACTACCGATTCTGACAGCCTAAAACCTGTCTATCGCGAAATAACCGGTTGGGATTGTCCCCTGGAGAACGTGGAAACTTTTGAACAGCTTCCCATGGCCTTACTTGATTATATCGCTATGATAGAAGATTTTGTCAATGTCCCTTTAGATATCATCTCCACCGGCCCCGACAGAAAACAGATCCTGATACGTAAAGGTGCGGGAATCCTCAAACGCCTTTCGGTTAGCTGACAGACGCTGTTCCTGCACGCATATGAAACTGCTTAGAAGAATATATTACTGGTTGCGCCCCGGCCAGCGCCGCCTGGTAAGAAGATGGTTTTTTCTTCCGGCCGATCTCTTTGATCTGTTGTTAAATAGGCAGACTCCTCTGGTGCCGCCTAAAGGAAGAATCTTCACGGGTCAGGGTGACTTTGTTGAAACCGGAAACACTTTTCTGAAAAACTTTATTGACACATGCATTTTACAGCCTCATCACCATATATTGGACGTGGGCTGTGGCATAGGGCGGGTGGCAAGGCCACTGGCCGGTTTTATGGACCATAGAGGCAGGTATGAGGGTTTTGATATAGTGCAAGAGGGCATAGACTGGTGTAAAAAGCATTACATGGATTATCCCAATTTCTCATTCAGATACCTGCCATTGCAGAATGATTTATACAACCTGAACAGCAATGTACAAGCCGATGCTTTCCGGTTTCCTTATCCGGATCAGGATTTCGACCTGGTAATCCTCACCTCGGTATTTACCCATATGCAGGCAGAAGAAGTGAAAAATTACCTGGGCGAAATAGCCAGGGTATTGAAACCTGGCGGGCATTGTTTTGCCACCTTCTTTCTGATCACACAGGTTTCTGAATCTTATCTCGACCAATCAACCGATCCATTTTTCCCCTATCGCTATGATGATTTTTTCTTACATGATGACCATGTAAAAAATGCCAATATCGCTTACCGTTACCCTTTTATAAAAAAAATGATTGAACAATCAAGCTTGTCTGTCAAAGAACTCTATGAAGGATGGTGGGCCGGCAAAGGCAGGGAAGCTTGCATGAACTTCCAGGATGTACTCATTATGAGCCGCTGATTTTTTTGTGTTTCTCTTTCCTTATTTAATCTGCTTATAAATTGCTCTTCCGGGCAGGTTGCTGGTTTAAAAACATATATATTTGCTTATATAACATATAACCCGGAGGGAGTAAACCTATGACAGAAAAAAGCATTAAAGGCACCAATACAGAACAGAACTTGCTAAAGGCGTTTGCCGGTGAGTCGCAAGCGGCCAGGCGTTACGAAATGTATGCAAAAGCAGCAAGCGAAGAGGGCTATGAACAAATAGCCAATATCTTCAGGCAAACAGCTGACCATGAAAAGATCCATGCAAAAACCTTTTATGAATACCTTGAAGGCGGAAAAGTTGAGATAAAAGCGGCCTATCCGGCCGGCAAGGTAGGTACCACAGTCGAAAACTTGCTGTCTGCCGCTAATGGCGAGAATGAGGAATGGGCGGAACTGTATCCCGAGTTTGCACGCATTGCCGAAGAGGAAGGGTTTAAGCGCGTTTCTGTTTCTTTCAAGCTGGTGGCCCAGGTGGAGAGACATCATGAAGAAAGGTACCTGAAGCTGCTGGAGCGCGTCAAGGCAGGAACGGTGTTTGAAAGACCACAAAAAACACAGTGGTTCTGTATCAAGTGCGGTTACGTTCATGAAGGGAAAAAAGCCCTGAAAAACTGTCCGGCCTGCTGCCACCCACAGGCTTGGTTTGAGGAATTGTCAGAGAACTATTAAAAGATCCCTGGGTAGGCTGCCGGGTTGTACTCGTGCATCAGCAAATAGATCTTTTCAAATACGTCTTCTGCATTGGGGTTTGAGAAATAATCGCCGTCGGTGCTGTATGCGGCCCGGTGGTCTTTTGCTGTAACTGTGGCAGGTTCAGCATCCAGGTAGCGATATCCCTTTTGCTCCTCCAGGACTTTTTGCATCATGAAAGCCGTGGCTCCGCCTGGCACGTCTTCATCAAAAAAGACTATCTTGTTGGTTTTCTTTAGGCTTTCCACGATGGTATGTTTGGTGTCAAAGGGCAGGAGGGTCTGTATGTCGATGAGCTCCACCGAAATATTAAAGTCTTTAAGCTGGAATATGGCGTCTTCTGCAATCCGAACACAAGATCCGTATGTTACCAGGGTCACATCTGTTCCCTCGCTGATAACTTCCGGTTTCCCGAGCGGAACGGTAAATTCCCCAATATTTGCGGGCATTTTTTCTTTCAGCCGGTATGCGTTGAGTGGTTCAATGATCAGGGCCGGGTCGTCCGATTGCAGCATGGTGTTATAAAACCCTGCAGCCTGTGTCATATTCCTTGGAACCAGTACATGTAGGCCCCGGATGGAGTTGATGACCATACTCAATGGGCTTCCTGAATGCCAGATACCTTCCAGGCGGTGTCCGCGGGTGCTGATGATCAGGGGCGCTTTCTGCCCGCCGGCCGTCCGGTAGTGCAAGGTGGCCAGATCATCACTGATCACCTGTAATCCAAAAAGCAGATAATCAAAGTATTGGATTTCGGCGATGGGACGTAACCCACGCATGGCCATTCCCAAACCCTGTCCGATGATGGTGGCTTCGCGGATTCCGGTGTCACTGATCCGCAGCTTGCCGTATTTCTTTTGCAAACCCTCCAGGGTTTGGTTCACCCCGCCGATTTGACCTACATCTTCTCCAAATATGACTGCTTCCGGATATTTCGAGAAAATATGATCGTTATTGGCAACAAGGATTTCCCGCCCGTTTACCGTGGGGGCATCATCGGTGTATTTGGGTTTGATTTCACGGATATTAAAGGGTGATTTTTCGGATTGGCTGTACAGGTGGGATGAGTAACGTTGCTGGTTGTCGGCAAATTCTTCTTCCAGCCATGAAGTAACGATCCTCTTTAGTGTAGACTCCTGGGGAGTGCATGTGTTACAGATCAAACGGAGAATCTTTTTTCCTGTGGAGATGATGTCTTTGCGCGTGGGCTCTCCAATACGTGCAAGATCCTGCAGCAATTGATCGATCTTGTCTACTTTCAGGCAACGGCAGCTTGAGATGTTTACCTTCTCTATAAAATCTTTGCGTCTTTGCAATATGGGTTTCTGGAAGTTGTTCCATGCATTCCGCCTTGCTTCCTTAACCCGCTGAATGGCTTTCTTTTCAATTTTGTTCAAGTCTTCCGCCCCGGCTATTTTCTGATCAATGATCCATTGACGCATCCGGAGGATGCAGTCATTATCTTTTTCCCATTGCAACCTTTCGGGCGATTTGTACCGTTCATGGGAACCGCTGGTGGAATGGCCCTGGGGTTGGGTAACTTCAGTAATATGGAACAATACAGGGATATGTTCTTTGCGGCATTGTTCAACACCTGTCAGGTACATTTTTATCAAGCCCGCATAGTCCCATGCTTTGCCGGTATAAATCCGGATGCCGGTATGGTCTTTTTTACCCTTTTCAAATCCTTTTAGTGCTTCCGAAATGCTGCTTTTGGTGGTTTGGTAATCAATGGGTACACTGATGCCATAACCGTCATCCCAAACAGAAAGGGTCAGGGGAACTTTCATAACGGCAGCAGCATTCAATGTTTCAAAAAAGTGGCCTTCACTGGTGCTGGCATCGCCTATGGTGGCAAATGTTACTTCATTGCCTTTGTGGCTGAACTGAGTGAACCCCTTCAGGCCATCCTCGTGCCGGTAAATTTTTGAAGCCAGCGCCAGCCCCAGTGCCCTGGGCATCTGTCCGGCAGTGGGAGAGATGTCGGCTGATGAGTTTTTTTGCTTGCAAAGGTCTTTCCACCGCCCTTTTTTGTCCAGGCTTCGGGTGGCAAAATGATTATTCATCATGCGGCCCCCGTTGTCGGGGTTGGCCGAAATATCTGTATCTCCGTATAACTGGGCAAAAAAGCCTTCGAGGGTCAGCATGCCAGCCGCCATCATAAAAGTCTGATCCCGGTAATAGCCACTCCGCCAGTCGCCTGTTTTAAATGCCTTGGCCATGGCAAGTTGCGGCACTTCTTTCCCGTCGCCAAAAATTCCAAATTTTGCTTTACCGGTCAACCCCTCCCTGCGACCAAGCAGGCTTGCCTGGCGGCTTTCATTGGCAATACGGTAGTCGTTGAGGATCTCTTTTTTTTGCTGCTGGGAATATGCTTTCTTTTTTGCCGGCATATAACAATGGTTTAGTGTACTGAAACTATGAATGTCGCTCTGTGCAAGTCATTATCATAAAAGGGGTCTATAACAAAAATAATAAAACAGCCCCAATTGTTCAATGGCTGGCACATGATCAGATGATGATCTGGTAGAAACCCGCAAAAGAGGCAAACAAAATGAGCCCTATGCCCAGTATCCACAACAGCAATGCCATGACCTTCCACGATCTGTTGGTATAAACGATGTTAAATAACAGGCTGATCCCAAAAGTGATCAGCAATAATAAGGGTATTCCCACTGCAAGCAGGATACCGGCCAAAGCAATGTTCACCAGCATAACACTGGGCAGCCAGAAATCAAGTATTTCGGGAAGGGTAAGCGGGGTGGTGTAAACCATTGATTCAAAAGCAGGCCAGAACGTGCCTGTGGCCAAAGAAATCAAAAGTGTCAGCAAAAACACACCAATTACAGAAAAGAAAATCCCAACCACTATGGAAACTACCCTGAACAAGACCTCAAAAAAGCGGGACAAAGCTGAGCCAAGCTGGTCAGGTGCGGTTGAAGTTCCCGGTTCAGCTATGCTTTTTTTTTTGACAGGTTTTCCAGGTTTTGTTTGATGTCGTTAAGATCTTCCTTGATCGATTTTTCAATGTTCGACAAATTGATCTTTTCTCCGCGCATAGAAAGCCTGTCGCTCATTGTCCTGGCTTTTGGGACAACGATCCACAATACGATATATAATATCAACCCTCCGCCACCTAAAAACAGGGTGAGCAAAAAGATGATGCGGATCAAAGTGGCATCAATCTGAAAATACGCTCCGAGCCCACCACAGACACCACCTATGTATTTATTGTCGGGGTCACGAAACAAGCGTTTTGGCGCATATTCTGTTTCAGGACGCTGCGTTGAACCGCTGTCTTGCGCTGCATCGTCCTCACCACTGATTTGTGAAGGTTCTCCCAATTGGGCTATGGCTTCTTTAACATCTTCAATGGTCACCCCCTGCCGCTGGTTCTGTGTTTTTTCCTGAAACACTTCTGAAATGCGGCTTTCAATCCCGGAGATGATCTCATCGCAGCCCTGGTCATTTGCAAAATGCCTGCGTATCTTTTCAAGATAAGCACTGAGCTTATCATAGGCGTCTTCGTCAATGTGGAATACAATTCCACTAATGTTTACTGTCATTGTCTTTTTCATGGATTGCTATTTTATTGGTAATAAAAGTAATCATTTTAATATAATCATTTTATCCCCTGGTTACTTTATTTACAGAGTCTGTAAGTTGTTTCCAGGTTGTTGTAAGTTCCGAAAGAAAATCTTTGCCCAATTGGGTAATCAGGTAATATTTCCTTGGCGGGCCGCTGGTGGATTCTTCCCAACGGTAGCTCAGCAGGCCATCATTTTTCAGACGTGTAAGCAATGGGTAAATGGTTCCTTCCACGACCAAAAGCTTTGCATCTTTCAGGGTTTGGATCAATTCTGATGCATAGGCTTCTTTTTGTGAAAGCAGGGCAAGTATGCAAAACTCCAGGATGCCCTTACGCATTTGTGCTTTTGTGTTTTCAAGGTTCATTTCGTAATGTTTTTATATCAAATAACCATACAAAGATACTACAAAAATAGTACCATGCAATACAGAGTACCTGTTTTTATTAAATTTTTTTAAAAGATGTCTGTGCTTTTAGCTGGAAACACATTGTCTGGCTTGGGAAAGCCGGGGATAAAAAAAATTGTATATTGTGCGGTTTACAGGATTTCCTGGCACGAAATAACCAAATATTCACAACGAACAGACCTTAAAACCCAATAGCATATGTCGGCGAAGCATATCATAAAGCATTTTTTTTGGCCGTCATGGCCCTGGCGTCTTTTTCTGCCATGTGAGCGACAAGGCCCGGGAAAAAAGCATGGAGTTTATGTCGGAAAAAATAGCCGAAATTGCCGGACCTGGTATCAGTATTGTTGCCGGCGACTTTAATATACGGCAAGACTCACCTTTATACAAAACCATGGCGGACCATTTCCGGGCGAGGAGTAAACTCGAAAATGCCGCAATGGTTGCAGCGCAACCTGTCAAAGGTGCTTTGTCAACCTTCAATGGCTTTCGCACAGACGTTGAGCCCCGGGTGATCGATTATATCTTTGTCAGCCCGCACTTCAGGGTCATATCCTATTCTGTGGATGAAGTGATGGATGGTGATGTATATATTTCCGATCACTGGCCGGTCTGGGCCCTCCTGGCTTTATAGTTCTCTTATCCGGATATTCCTGAACCATACGTCGTCGCCGTGATCCTGCAGTGCGATGTAGCCGGCTTTAAACTGTCCGAACCAGGGGTAGTCCGCAAATTTGCTTTCTGCAACAAGCCTTTCCCAGTCGGGTGTACCCAAGTGGTATTCCAGAACTACTTCGCCGTTTTGGCGATGCACCACAGTACCCCGGTACACGATGACCTCGGCCTTGTTCCATTCGCCGGCAGGTTTGGTATTTTGCGGGTCGGCAGCTATCAAATCGTACAATGAGCCTGCTTTCCGGTCTTCGCCGAGCTGGGCGTCGATGTGGCGCTCATTATCCAGGATTTGCATTTCAGGCGCAGATTTCCATATGGGCTCCCCTTCTATTTCCTGGCCAAGATAAAAAATCCCGCTGTTGCCACCAGGCGACACTTTCCACTCCAGTTTCAGGTGAAAATTCAGGAATTTCTGGTCATAAATAATGTCTCCTCCCATGCCTCCTGCTTCGCCGGTGCCTTCACCAAGCACCTGCATAATGCCGTCTTCAATGACCCAGCCCTGTTCCGGAAAAGTTTCCTGGTTATAGCCTCGCCATCCGTCAAAAGTTTCTCCGTCAAACATCAGGATGAAGCCTTCTGCTTTTTCTTCTTCAGTCAGTGTGTTCAATGGCCGTTCCTCCACTTTTTCTTCAGCCTCCCTTGGTCCACCGCACGATATAAGCATGCCGGCAATGATCAGCAGACTGAGTGTTGTAAAAAATAAACTCTTCTTCTTCATTGTTTTGTGTTTTATTGGTTAATAATTATTTGGTTCCAGTAACAATTGTTTGTACCAAATATTATGGCATTGGCGGCAGTTCCCATCCTTCCCTGTAGTTATGTTTTATGAGCTCTTGCGCAAAGGCTTTTGCATTGAGGGGATCGGTCATTGTTTTGTCAAAGGTGGGGTGTCCGTCCGTAATCTGAAACCCGTCTTCAATTACGATCCTCAGGCTTTCGTCGTCAGTAATATTGGTAAACTGCATATTTTGCCCGTCCCATAACAACTCTTTGTTGAGTGTCTGCAGGCGCACAGCAAGTACACCCATCACAACCATTTCATTGAAGGGGCCGGCTTCTTTAAATGGAGATGCTGTTTCCAGCCGGTTGTCAGGAGACTCCTTACAGGCGCGCACCCAATCCATTTCGTGGCCTGCTTCCACCCTGCGTAAGGTTTTCGGAACCTCGGGTATGCGTCCTGAGAGCAACCATGGACGCCTGCTGTAGCAGCCACAAATTAGCGTATCCTTGGTGCCGTGGAACAATACCCCGCCACCATCGTCATTCATATTCCTGCCTGCTGGCCATCCATCAGGCATGTTGGGGCGAAGGCCTCCATCATACCAGGTTATTTCAACTTCCGGGAACGCCATCCGGGACTGGGGATTCTGTGGTCTTTCCGGAAAGACCAGGCGTACTTTCTCAGCTTGCGGGGCAGAATCTTGCAGTAGCAGGGTAGAGCTTCCCTGCGCTTTTGTGGGATATCCCAGCTGCAATCCCTTAAATACAGGGTGCAGGATATGACAGGCCATATCACCCAGTGCACCTGTTCCAAAGTCCCACCATCCCCTGAAATTCCAGGGAGTGTAGATTTCGTTGTAGGGGCGCTCGGGTGCCGGACCTAAAAACAGATCCCAATTGAGGGTATCGGGTACTTCCTGTGGCCTGGGCCGCGCAAGACCCTGTGGCCATATGGGCCGGTCGGTGAAGGCTTCCACTTTGGTTACCTCACCGATTTCATCGTTCCATAACCATTCACAAAGGGTGCCCAGATCTTCGCCTGAAGCCCCCTGGTTGCCCATCTGCGTGGCCACCCGGTATTTATCGGCAAGGCGGGTAAGCAGCCTGGACTCATAAACGGTGTGAGTGAGCGGTTTTTCAACATATACGTGTTTACCCAGCGTTATCGCATGTGCCGCAACAATGGCGTGTGTGTGGTCAGATGTAGCCACCACCACGGCATCTATATCGTTGATCATCTCATCATACATTTTTCGCCAATCCCAGTATTTCCTGGCATTTGGGAAATAGTCGAAACAGCTTTTGCTGTAACGCCAGTCTACATCGCACAAAGCCACGATGTTTTCACTTTGCATCAGACGCATCAGGCCGAAACCTTTCCCGCCAACACCTACGCCGGCTATATTCAATTTGTCGCTGGGCATCTTATGCCCCAGTCCGCTAATTACGCTACTTGGTAAAATGGTAAAGCCGGCAGCTGCAACAGCAGCACCGCCGACAAATTCCCTCCGTGAGATTTTTTTCATTGGTTTTATTTTTTGTTTTTGATTGAAAGGCCAGTAAAACACAAATTTAAAAAAAAAAGCGTACTTTTAAAGTCATTTTTTTAAACAAAACAATAAGCAGACAATGGACAATAAAATGAATTATTCGGCAGGGAAGAACAATCTGCCGCGTGTAATTTTTTTATCAGCTGTTGCTGCCCTGGGCGGCTTTCTTTTTGGTTTTGACAGTGGCGTGATCAATGGGACGGTGAATGCACTGCAAGAAGCTTTTGACTCAGATGCAGTGGGAACGGGTTTCAATGTTGCGTCGATGTTGCTGGGATGCGCGGCAGGAGCGTTTTTTGCCGGCACCCTGGCAGATAAATTTGGCCGCAAATATGTGTTGATAGTGGCTGCTGCGGCTTTTATTATCAGTGCCTGGGGTTCGGGCATGGCCAGCAGCTCAACGGAGTTTGTCTTTTTCCGGGTGCTTGGCGGGCTGGCCGTCGGTGCGGCCAGTATCCTTTCGCCTGCCTATATTGGAGAGATTTCCCCGGCCAATATCCGGGGACGGCTTATATCGCTTCAGCAACTGGCCATTGTGCTGGGATTGTTTTTAGCTTTTATCAGCAATTATAATCTGGTCTCAATAGCAGGTAGTGCCTCTGCTGAACTTTGGTGGGGTTTTGGCGCCTGGCGATGGATGTTTTGGATGGAGATCATTCCGGCCTCTTTATTTTTTATATGCCTGATGTTTATTCCCGAATCACCGAGATACCTGGTGGCTGCAAACAAAGACGACAAGGCCGCTTTTGTTCTGGCGTCCCTGACCAATTGGGAAATTGCGAAAAAACAGGTGGAAGACATCAAGAAAACGGTATTGCGTGAACGCAAACCCCGTTTGTCGGATATCATTAATGATAAAACAAAAAACGTACACCCGATTGTTTGGGTGGGTATTGGTTTGGCAGCACTGCAACAGTTTACGGGCATTAATGTGGTATTTTATTATGGATCTGTTTTGTGGCAGGCTGCAGGATTTACAGAGGCAGACGCCCTGCTTACCAATGTGATTTCCGGTGGTGTGAACATTGCCTTTACTTTTCTAGCCATTTACCTGGTTGAACGTGTGGGCAGAAAACCTTTGCTGATGATCGGTGCCCTGGGTCAGGCTGTTATGCTGGGCATACTGGCTCTTATTTTTGCCGTTGGTGCCGAAGATGCGGCCCAGGGTATTGAAATGGGTGGAACCAGTGGCATTCTGGCATTGTTTGCCGCAAACCTCTATATTGCCTTCTTTGCATTTACCTGGGGACCCATTATGTGGGTTATGCTGGGTGAAATGTTCTCAAATAAGTTCCGTGGGGCCGCCCTGGCAGTGGCAGGCCTTACACAATGGGCCTCAAATTTTTTGATCACAATTACCTTCCCCATATTGCTTGCATCAATCGGGCTGGGTATTTCCTATGGCATTTATGCTGCTTTCGGGGTGATCGCCTACATATTTGTGCGCCGCTATGTTACGGAAACAAAAGGGAAAACCCTTGAGCAAATTTCCCTGGACCAGGAGTAAGCCACTATGCGTTAAGGGCAATTTGCTTGTGCAACCAGCATGTATTCAGAAAAAGGGGGACTTGAATGGTAGCATCATATCCCCGATATGCTCTTGCTAAAAATGCTTAACCAGCCTGTGCAAATACTGAAAGCCGGCCAGAACAATGCATACCTCTCGGATTTGGCCAGACGGAATCTTCGTTTGCCCGGAGGCCATCGGGAAGGCTATATCGAAGCTTTTGCCAACATGTACAGAAATGTGGCTTACGATATCTCAGGCAGGCAGGGGCATGATATTCCCAACCATCATCTGTTAGAGTATCCTGGCATCCTTGATGGCGTCAGGGGATGCGCTTTATCGAAAAAGTGATTGAATCGGCACGAAGCGAAAAGAAGTGGTAGCCTTTATTTCATTCCATACTGATTTCCAGCAGCTCTATGTTCCGAAAAGCTGTCGGATGACTTTCTGCCTGCAGGGCGATATATCCTTTTTTCAATGGAAGCCCGCTCTCTTCCAGGCGGATATTGCCGTAAGTAATTACGGTGTCTCCTTCTACAATATGGTGTACCAGTGAATCACCGTAAACTACCAGCTCAATGTGTACCCACTGGTCTCCATGGTATGTGGCTGCATTCGATTCGATGCAGTGGTCAAGGATCCTTTGGCCATCAACTTCTACATTGGTGCCGGGCGTACATATGTTTCCCGTGGGGCGGTGTCCTTCGTCCAGCCCTCCGAGAAGTTGTGTTTCGACCGACACCGGAAAATACTGGTCAAATTCCATGCTGGCAGCCGATTGCGAATGAAACATAACGCCATTGTTTTTTTCGGCCCAGCTGCCGCCCCCCGCTGCCTGTTCGCCAAAGAACCGGTACTCCAGACGAAATTTGTAGTGCGAATAAGGTTGATGGTAAAAGATGTGCCCGAACCTGTTATCAAAATGGTCGTATTCGTCGTAGCAAACCAGCAGAATGCCGTCTTCAACGCGAAAGGTATTCCCATAATTCTCGCCCAACTCATAGCCGGCAATTTTTATGTCCCAACCATCGAGGTCTTTGCCATTGAACAGGGAGATCCAGTTTTCTTCGGTTTCACGGGTGCTGCAAGAAATAAATATGGATGAGACCAGCATCATAAAACCCGTCACCCCGGGCAGATAGAAAATAACCATATGCTTCATGGCTGTTGTTTGTTTTTGTTTGTTACATAAAAAAATGGTTAATAAGCTGTACCCGGTATTGGTACTTGTATTTTCATGTCGACCGGGCCAAAGGCTAATTTTTCCGG
>PXAA01000035.1 GCA_003567205.1 Bacteroidales bacterium | reverse complement strand
TGGCCGCCGCACACTTCCATGAAACGGAGCGGTTTGCCAGCAAGAAGGTGGATTTGCCCGGCCAATTTTTCACATAGTACTTTTGAGTGGTATTGTTCAAACGTATCCATCCCAAAGCTATTTATTTAGATGATCGCATATGCCGGACTATATCAAGGGTCTTTTCTGCTTCTTCCCGGTCAATGATCTCAATAGCAAAACCCGAATGAATCAACACGAAATCACCAGGACTTACATTATTGAGTAATAACAGGGAGACATTTATCAGCACGCCATTGATTGATACAATGGCATTTTCGTCCTCAATGGAAATTATTTTAGCCGGTATGCTCAAACACATAATGATTTCCTCCGCGCCGCCGCAACAGCCAGTTGTCCAAGGGCAATGCCGCCGTCATTGACCGGTACCTGCTGATTCGTAAGCACCTTCATATTCATTACACCTAATTTTTTTATCATTCCGGACAGCAAATAGCGGTTTTGGAATGTTCCGCCCGATAATACCACTATCTTCGGGTAATGTAAAGCCTGATATCCTACAATGGCTTTGGCTGTTGTTTCAATGATTGTATTGTGGAATCGCGCAGAGATCAACCCAACCCTGGCACCTTTTGTTAAGTCGTTTATGATCCCTTTTATGATGGGGCCAACAAGTATGATTCCGTTTTTATCGATGCTTGTTTCATAATAGCTCCGGCATTTGTGATCCAGAGATGCTTCTAACTGCATGGGGCCTTCTGCTTCAAAGCTTGCGTATTGGCACAGTCCAAGCAGGGAGGACACCACATCAAATAACCTGCCAATTCCCGAAGTTTGTGTAATATGTATGTTATTTTCAAGAGCTGTTAATACGATCTCCACATTTGCCCGTTCAATATTATTAAAAAATCGTAATGCGCTATCCGGAATATTATTGCCAAAAACCTTAAAAAGACAACCCAATGCCATTCGCCAGGGCTCTAAAACCGCTTTGTCCCCACCTGGCATGGGGAGGTATTCGAAATGCCCCAGCCGCTTAAATTTTTTCAGGTTGCAAAGCATGATCTCACTGCCCCATATGCAGCCATCGGTTCCGTAGCCTGTTCCGTCAAAACCAAGACCGATAACATCTTCGTTTTCATCTATCCGATGTTCGGCCAGGCAAGAGGCAATATGGGCATGATGATGCTGAACGAACTCAAGCTTTTTATCCTGCTTTTTGCTCCATTCTGTTGTCAGATAATCGGGATGCAGGTCTGTTGCGATCGTAGTGGTTTTAAAACGAAAAAGATCTTTCGTCCGCCGGGCCGATTCATCATAGAATGAAAAGGTTTCCAGGTTTTTCAGATCCCCAATATGCTGACTCATTATCGCCATGTTGCCTTTACCTATACAGAAACAGTTTTTTAACTCGCCGCCTGTTGCAAATATTCCATCAACATTCATGGCCATCCGAATGGGTTTTGGTGCATAACCCCTTGATCGGCGAATGATCTGTGTCCTGTTATCAATTGCCTGAACCACTGAATCGTCGGTCCGGTTATAAATATCACGATTATAATCAATCAGCAAGTCAAAGACCTTTCCCAATTTTAAAATGGCCTGGTGTCGATCAATAAGGACAGGTTCTTCGGAAAGATTGCCGCTTGTAAAAATAATCGCCTTGGTTTTGAGGTGTTTAAACAGCAAATAATGAAAAGGCATGTACGGTAATATTGCCCCCAGTGAAGACAGCCCGGCATTTACGGTGGGAGGAAGCTTGTTTTTCCCTCTCAACAAAACAATTGGTCGAATCCATGACCTTAAAAGCTTTTCTTCGGATTGATTCAAATGAGCAAATTCACCAAGTGTCTTCAAAGAAGGGAACATGACAGCAAAGGGTTTCCCTTCCCGCAGTTTGCTTGATCTTAATCGATTTACAGTTGTCATATTCAACGCATCGCAGGCCAGGTGAAAACCCCCGGTCCCTTTGATGGCAATTATATTTCCGTCGTCGATGAGTTGTGCTGCCTTTGCTGGCAGATTTCCGGAATTGATGCATTTCCCTTGCGGCGAATAAAGGCTGTATTGGGGTCCGCAGTGATTGCAGGCAACTGGCTGTGCATGAAAGCGTCTGTCGTTGACATTATTGTATTCTGCCGAACAATTGTCGCACATCGGAAAACCTGACATTGTGGTTTGTTTCCTGTCGTAAGGGATTTTTTTGGTGATGCTGAACCTGGGACCGCAATTTGTACAGTTTATCAAAGGATAGTGGATACGATGTTCCTGGGTTTGCATATCCTTGAGGCAATCGTCGCAAATTGCGATATCCGGAGATACTTCAGTAATTTCATTTGTGCTTTCGGAACTTGTGAGAATACGAAACACTTGCTCTCCATTTGTCTTTGACGGAATAATTTCCACATTACTGATTTCAGCTACCGGCGGTGCATATCGGGGTATCTCCCTGACAAAACAATTCAAATGGTCCCATTTCCCAACAGCTTGAATATGGACGCCGTTTGTGGTGTTCTTTACCCAACCGGTAATCTGATTTTTGATCGCAAGCCTGTAAATAAAAGGCCTGAAACCTACCCCCTGGACCAAACCAGTGATGTGGACCTGGATAGCATCCGGCCGGTCAGCAACCATTATTTGGTCAAAAAACCTCATTGCTGTTGGGTTTTTTAATTATAGCAAGCCATGTAAATAAATAATTTCCAATCAAAAGTACAGCAGGGATTATAAGGAAATAATGATAAAAATCATATATTGGTATTCGTTTTTTTTCTAATATTCGGACCTTAATATTGAAAAAGATCACTAAATTGCATTCCTTAAAATGCTGTTTTTCAATTTCTCGTCTGAAACAATGCAATCATGACTATTGTTAGCGTCAGTTGCGATGAATGTTCCATTCAAAAGAAATCTATTTTTTATGGAATTGATGAGCGTGATATATCCGAACTAAACATAAAGAAGACCTGTTATTT
>PXAA01000129.1 GCA_003567205.1 Bacteroidales bacterium | reverse complement strand
CAAATACAAGCACCGCGATCAACAGCAGGATCAGGCTGCCGTATATCACCCAGGCAAATCCCGTAAAAAAGCGGACGTCCATCATCAACACAATGGCAGCCAGTAACAGGGAAGTAACAATAAATATGAGCTGCTTGCCGTAACTGGTGCTGAAATCAAACACATGTTTCTGGGTCTCTGCATATTCGACCGCAAAGATATTGACCCAGCCAATGGCCACTATGGCCAGATAGAGAAATAGCGTAGTCTTGTCAATATTCCCGAATATATTGAATTGCTGCTTCATGGTGTGTTTGTTAAAAAACTGGCTTCAAGTACTCTTTGCTCAAACCATGCGCGGTTTACCTGGCCTGCCAGGTATTGTTCTATCATGAGGCTGGCGATGGGGGCGGCCCATACGGAACCATAGCCTGCATTCTCCACGATAACGGAAATGGCAATTTGCGGATCATCAACCGGGGCAAAAGCGATAAATACAGAGTGGTTCTCTCCGTGTGGATTTTGCACTGTCCCTGTTTTGCCTGCCATGTCGATGCCCGGGATACGTGAAAAACTGGCCGTGCCGTCTTCCACAACCAGGTGCATTGCCCGGATAATGGTTTTAAAATGTTCCTGTTCGATAGATATTGGGTTGGCCAATGCGAAACGGTCATTGGTGTTTTGTGCCTCGCCGATGGCTTTAACCACGTGGGGGGTAAAATAATAACCCCGGTTAGCTACGGCAGCTGTCATGTTGGCCAGCTGTACGGGGGTTACCCCGAGTTCACCCTGCCCGATCCCCAGAGATAAAATGGTTTGTGACCGCCATCCGGAGGGTCCGTAGAGCCTGTCGTAATATTCGGGGGTAACTACCAGGCCGGGCAGTTCATAGGAAAGATCGCTGCCGAAATGCCGGCCCAGGCCAAAGCTTTGTACATAATTGCGCCAATGGGCAAAGGATTCCTGGATGTTCTCAAAATGTGGCTGATTGATGGTGTTTTGAAAAATGATGCTGGCATAAGTGTTGCAGCTGTGCTGAATACCGGTAATTGCATTTACCGGACTGGGGTGGGACCGGCACCGGATACTGATGCCCCGGGTATGATATATCCCGGAACATCCGTAGCTGGTGTTTTCGTGGATAACACCTTCCTGCAAGGCAATCAGGGTGCTGATGATCTTAAATACGGAACCCGGCGGATATTGGGCCATCAATGCCCTGTTGAACAGGGGTTTCAGGGTGTCATTTTGCAGGGTCCGGTAATTCCTCGTTCGTTGCCTTCCCACAAGCAGCCCAGGATCAAAGGAAGGAGAGGATACCAGAGAAAGGATCTCGCCGGAGGAAGGTTCTATGGCGACAATGCTGCCTCTTTTGTTTTGCATCAGTTTTTCGCCGTATAATTGTAATTGGGCATCGAGGGTGGTATACAGGTCCTTGCCGGCTAACGCCAGGCTGTCGTAGCGGCCGTCATAAAAAGGTCCTATATCGCGGTTCAAGACATCCACCATCCGTATGCGCAAACCTTTCATACCCCTGAGTTCGTTTTCGTATGCTTTTTCAATGCCACTGATTCCAATGTAGTCTCCTGGCCTGTAATACGGATCGTTGTTGATGATGTTTGGTCCAGCTTCCCCCACATATCCAAAGGTGTGTGTGGCCATTGGATAACTGTACTTGCGGAGCGTACGGGGCTGCACAAAAAATCCGGGAAACCGGAACAGTTTTTCCTGAAAAGCGGCAAAAGTGGTTTTAGAGATCTGCCGCTCAAATACAGAGGCCCTGAATCGGGAATAGCGTCTGGCCTGCAGTAAGCGGCTCTCAAAACTCGCCACATCTATACCCAGTAAATTGCAAAATTCCAGTGTGTCAATGTCTTTGACCTGCCCGGGAATCACCATCAGATCATAGTGTGCCTCGTTGTAGACCAGCAATTCTCCATGCCGGTCGTATATCAGGCCCCGGGAGGGGAAATCGGTAATGTAGCGCAGGTAATTGCTTTGCGAAAATGCTTTGTAGGAAGGGTCGACAATCTGAAGCATAAACAAGCGCCATACCAACAACACCGCAACCCCGACGATTATTCCGGCAATCACTTTTTTTCTGCCCCGGAAAGGGTTTGAATGGGTATAAATATGCATAGTAATTTACTGGCTTGTTCTGCAAGGTATACAGGATTATACAAAATTAAGGAATAGCGCGTATAATCAATGCTGTTTTGCAAACAATTTTTTAACTTCGCCAACACCATTCCCAAAAAACGCTTGAAAAATATCCAAAAGCTTTACATCCATGGACAAACAAAAGATCATTGTACTTGGCGCAGGCATGGTAGGTAAGGCCATAGCCATTGACCTTGCTAAAAAACATGAAGTGTGGGCGGCCGATATTGATCAGCAGTCGCTTGATTACTTATCTGCAAATTTTCCCATTAAGACAGTTGGGGTAAACCTGATGGAAGAGGAGGGGGTCCAGGCCCTGGTGGCAGAATTTGACCTTGTGGTGTCGGCTGTGCCAGGATTTATGGGTTTTGACGTCCTGAAAACAGTGATCGATGCCGGGAAGAACATTGTGGATATTTCTTTTATGCCGGAAGATTTTATGGCGCTCAACACCCTGGCTGCCAAAAAAGGGGTGACTGCCATAACGGATTGCGGGATTGCACCGGGGATGCCCAATCTGATTTTAGGCTATCATAATGAGTTGATGGAGATAGAAAATTTTAAGTATTATGTGGGAGGCTTGCCTCAGGTCAAAGTATATCCGTTTTATTACAAAGCCCCGTTTTCGCCAATCGATGTGGTGGAGGAATACACTCGCCCTGCCCGTTTCATTGAAAAAGGGAAACATATGACCAAGCCCGCAATGAGTGAACCGGAAATGGTGTTTTTCGATCGTGTTGGGACACTGGAGGCATTTTATACCGACGGACTAAGATCACTGCTTATCAATATGGCGCATATCCCGAATATGAAGGAAAAGACCCTGCGTTATCCCGGGCATATTCAGCTTGTCCGGGCCCTGAAAACAGCCGGGTTCTTTGATAAGGAGCCCATTATGGTAAATAATGTGTCCATTCGTCCGATCGATTTCACCAGCAAGGTGTTGATACGCGACTGGCAACTTGACCCGGAAGAACGTGAATTTACCGTGATGCGCATTGAATTGCAGGGCAAACAGGATGGTGCGATGCGCACCATTGTGTATGACCTCTATGATGTGTATGATGACAACGAAAAATTATCCTCCATGGCGCGTACCACTGGTTTTACTGCTACCGCCAATGCAGAACTGATCCTCAGCGGCTGCTTTGGCGGCAAAGGGGTGTTTCCGCTGGAGCTTGTCGGAATGGACTTCGACTGCTTTGGCTTTGTGATGGATTATCTGAAAGACCGCAAGGTGGTATTTCATATTAAAGAATTATCAGACCAATAAAATAGCTGGTTTTGACATGGCCGGTGCCGGAAATTACCGGCACGGCATGTCCGGAAGGGCGCAACGAACCCTGTTTGAATGAAGAAAAAATTCTCTCCCCAACAAAACTACCGCGACACCATGCGCGCAATCGGCTATGTGTCGAGAAAAAAAGCCACCCAGGAAGACTACGACCGCATCGGTTTTATGTCGGGACTTGAAGTGCATCAGCAGCTGGATACAGAACAAAAACTGTTTTGCCGCTGTCCGGCAGGGATATACCAGGAAGATGATGTATATGATGCGGAGGTGATCCGCCATATGCGTCCTACCCTCAGCGAACTGGGCGAGTATGACGGAACGGCACTGATGGAATTCAAGACCAGGAAAAACATCATATACCGTATCAAGAATGAAACCACATGCACCTATGAAGTGGATGATACGCCCCCTTTCCCGATCAACCGGAAGGCGGTGGACATTGCCATTGAAATATCCCTGCTGAAGAAACTCAACATTGTGGGTGAGATACATATCACCCGAAAACAATATCTTGACGGCAGTATCCCGACGGGCTTTCAGAGGACCGCCATCATAGGTGTGGAGGGGGCCATCCGGTTGCGCAACAAAACCGTGCGCCTGATTCAACTAAGCCTGGAGGAGGATTCTTGCCGGGAAATTTCAGATGTGGGCCATTGGCGGATATATAAAACAGACCGTCTGGGCATGCCCCTGACTGAAACGGTAACCTATCCGGATATGTTGAACCCGGATGAGGGGGCCGAAGCCTGCCAGGTGATCCGCTTTCTGAACCGGAGCACCAACAAGGTGCGTACGGGAATGGGCGCAGCCCGCCAGGATGTCAATGTGAGTTGCCGTGGTGGTACGCGTGTGGAAATCAAAGGGGTGTCGCGCATTAAATGGATCCCCGAACTCACCCACAATGAATCATTCCGGCAGTGGGCCCTGCTGCATATCCGGCAGGAGCTTCTGAAGAAATTCAAAAAACCCGAAAGCTGGAAAATGACTTCCATGGAACTCAGTCCAAAAGATTTTGACTTCCGTTCCAGACACCTGAAAGAACTGAAAAATGCAGGCATGAAACTCTATGGGGTAAATCTCCCGGGCTTTTTGGGCTTATTGTCGCATTTTACCCAGCCGGGCAAGATATTTGCCGACGAGATCAGCGACCGCCTGAAGGTGATTGCCTGCATTGAAAAGCCCAATATGTGCACCCATGACAGCTTACGGCCCATGGAGGGCGAGACAACATTCCAGCGCCTTAAAAAGGTGCTGGGCAGCAAACCTGGCGATGCGGCACTCTTTTTCTGGGGGCCGGCAGAGGATATCCCCACAGCCCTTGAAACGATAGAGGAAAGGTGCCGCATGGCTTTTGAATGCGTCCCCAATGAAACGCGGAAATCATTTGTAGACGGGACCACCATATTTGAACGGGTGCTTCCGGGGGCCGACCGCATGTATCCGGATACCGACTCTCCGCCCATTCCATTGCTGGATGAGGATATTGAGCGGCTGGGTAAAAATATGCCGACAGTAACCATGGAGGCTTACAGGCAGATGAAAGAATGGGGCATCCCCGAAGACACCTATACCTACATTTTCAAGAACAATTTGTTTCCCCTGCTAAAAGAAATGGTGGAAAAACAGGCAGAAGATCCTGTGTTTGCCGGAACACTTTTCGGTCACCGGCTGAAGTTTGTGGAAGGGCACTATGACCGGGCCCCGGGCTTTCGTTATGATTTGGTAGCGAAAACCATGCAGGCATTGAAAAAAAGAAACATAGATGCCGAACTGATCAAAAACATACTGCCGGTCATTTATCAACACCCGAAAATGGATATTGACTCGCTGCTAAGCAGTGTAGGTTATCGTCCGATGAATGAAAATGAGGTGCTGGCCAACCTGGATTTTCTGAGGAAAAAATTCGACAGCATACGAAAAAAACAAGGTATTGAGACAGAGGTCAACTGGTTGATGGGGCAGCTGAGGGGGAGCGCTGTTGGGAATGTGGGACTCTCTAAACTTAGGAAGAAAGTAATTAGTAATTAGTATTTAGTAATTAATGGCTAAATAATTGCTATTAATCGATGACATATGAATGAAGACTTTTTTCAGGGGTATAAGGGGCCGGCATTGCAGGCACTGAAGAAATACAATGTCAGGGTGTGGGGTCAGGCGACGATTGAAACCAGCCGGGGCAATTTTGTGGGAACGATATTGCCGCGGTCTGAAAATGATGACGACAAACATATTGTGTTGAAAATCCCCACGGGTTATAACGTGGGCATTGATGTGGGCACCCTTATCAGCATGCAGGAAACGGGCTATAAAAAGGCCAGCTATAAAATTCCCGAAAAGGAATTCCCCTATACAAAAGGCCTGCCCAGGGTTAAACTGATCGGGACGGGCGGCACCATTGCCTCGCGACTCGATTACCGGACCGGGGCTGTTATTCCGGCCTTTTCACCCGGGGAGTTGTATGGGGCGGTCCCGGAGCTGGCGGACATCTGCAACCTGACCACCGAAAAGGTGTTTGCCGTATTCAGTGAGAATATGGGCCCGGAGCAATACAAACAACTGGCGGTAGCTATTGGCAAGGAGATTGAAAACGGCATTGATGGCATTGTAATTGGCCATGGTACCGACACCCTGCACCATACCGCCGCAGCCCTCACATACATGATAAAGGACCCGCCGGTGCCTGTCGTTTTGGTGGGCTCGCAGCGATCATCTGACCGGCCATCCTCGGATGCCGCACTGAATTTGATGCATGCCTGTTATGCTTCCGGTCACGGGAACATCGCCGAAGTGATGGTATGTATGTTTGGTCCGACCTCCGATGAATACGGCATGCTGCACCGGGGCACCCGTGTACGCAAAATGCATTCTTCCTATCGCAGCACTTTCCGTACCATAGGCGACATACCCCTGGCCACAGTGACCACACGGGGGGTGGAATCCATCAAAAAGAATTATAAAGCCCGCCGCAAAGACACAAAAGTGACCATCCTGCCGTATTTTGAAGAAAAGGTGGCCATCCTCTATTATTATCCCAATATGTATCCCGACATGGTGGATTCACTGGTGGATAACGGCTATAAAGGGATCGTGATTGCAGGCACGGGTCTGGGTCATGTCAACAAACCCCTTTATCCTGCCCTGGAGCGGGCACACAAAAAAGGTGTGGCGGTATACATGACCGTACAAACCCTCTGGGGTTACGTGCAGATGTTTGTGTATGAAACCGGGCGGGAAATGATGGCCCTTGGGGTGGTGCCCGCCGGGAACATGCTGCCCGAGGTTGCCTGGGTCAAGCTGGGATGGGCACTGGGCCAGACACAGGATCTGGAAGAGGTAAAAAAGATCATGCTTGCCCCGATGAATGATGACATTACACCAAGGGAGCCATACAATGGATATCTTGTTTACCAGGGTGGTGTGCCTGAAGTGGAAGACTTTATCCGGCGGTTCAGAAAATAAAAGTACCCGGAGCCGGGCTCGAACCGGCACGGCCGCAATGGCCACAGGATTTTAAGTCCTGGGTGTCTACCAATTCCACCATCCGGGCATTTAATTGAAAGGAGCAATCGATAAAAAAAAACCTCTTTGCAGAGGTGGAATTTGAGCGGAAAACGGGACTTGAACCCGCGACCCCGACCTTGGCAAGGTCGTGCTCTACCAGCTGAGCTATTTCCGCCTGGTGCTTGTTTGCGGTTGCAAATATACGTTTTTTTTAAAATATCAACACATTTTTATCTTTTTTTGATGGGCATTCAGCCGCCATTAAATCTTCTTAAATGCTGTTAAAAATGCAAGCATTTTGTTTTAATTCGTTAACTTTGTGCGCCAAAAAATATTATTAACCTTAAGTCAACCATCGCAATGAAAAAACTGCTTAACCTGTCTCTCTTGCTTGTGATCTTATTGGGGAGTACTTCATTGACCGCCCAGACTGATACGAAATTCGGACATATCAATACCAATGAATTGCTGCGTATGATGCCTGGTCGCGAACATGCACAGGCCGAACTGGAACAATACGCAAGGGAACTGGAAGAAACCTTTACCGCCATGCAGGCTGAATTTCAAACCAAGTACCAGGATTACCTGGAGAAGCAGGAAAATTTCTCCCAACTGGTCAGACAATCGAGGGAGCGTGAACTTCAAAGCCTCAATGAACGGATTATGGAGTTTCAGGAGTCGGCCCAACAAGACCTGATGGAGCAGGAAGAAAGATTGCTCAACCCCATTATTCAGGAAGCCAGGAATGCCATCCAGAAAGTGGGTCGTGAGCATGGTTTCACATACATTTTTGATACCAGTGGCGGTTCCATGGTATTCTGGGAAAATGGCGAGGACATCATGCCCCTGGTGAGGGCAGAGCTGGGATTATAATACAATATAACCCTGTAGGTATTTACAATGTCCGTCTGGTTGATGCATAGCGCATTGGCTGGGCGGACATTTTATTTTTCTTCTTTGTACCAACTTGCGTAGTTGATGTAGTTTTTGGATATCCTTTCCAATAGTCCGGCAGTGAGTTTCTGGCTGATGTCTTTGAGCTTTTTGGCCGGTATCCCTCCGTAAACACTTCCAGGCTCTATGATGGTGTTTTCCAGCACCACAGCCCCTGCGGCAATAATGGAATTCTCGCCGATAACGGCATTGTCCATGACTACGGCATTCATACCGATCAATACATTGTCGCCGACCGTACATCCGTGTACAATGGCATTATGGGCAACGGATACGTTGTTTCCAATGATTGTGGGAGCGGTTTCGAAGGTGCAGTGAATCACTGCCCCATCCTGGATATTGACATTGTTCCCGATGCGGATATGGTTTACATCGCCGCGAACAATGGCATTAAACCATACACTGCAATGATCGCCCATTATCACATCTCCGATAATGCTTGCATTGTCGGCCAGGTAACAATGCTTGCCGAAGCGTGGGCGGTGGCCTCTGACTGTTTTAATGAGGGGCATGTGGTTTGAGTTCAGGTTAAGCCGAGCAATGTAAGCATGGGGTCTTTGCCCTGAAAAAGCATTTTTGCAGGATTCTCAATGAGTTCTTTGACTTTCACAAGGAAACCAACGGATTCCCTGCCGTCGATCACGCGGTGGTCATAAGACAGGGCCAGGTACATCATGGGTCTGATCTCCACTTTACCGTTAACGGCCACCGGCCGTTCAAGGATGTTGTGCATGCCCAGGATGGCGCTTTGCGGCGGGTTGATGATGGGGGTAGACAGCATGGAACCGAAAACGCCTCCATTGGTGATGGAGATCGTGCCCCCGCTGAGTTCTTCGATGGTGATTTTGCCATCACGTGCTTTCTCTGCCAGGGCATTGATGTTGTTTTCCAGTTCGGGGATGGATTGCCGTTCGGCATTTCTGATCACCGGCACCATCAGCCCTTTTGGGGTGCTTACTGCGATGCCTACATCCGCATAATCGGGGATTACCAGATCCTGCCCGTCAATGTATCCGTTGACTTGCGGAAAGAAAGGAATGCCTCCCGTTACCGCTTTTACGAAAAAGGACATGAAGCCCATCCTGAACCCGTAACGTTCTGTGAATTCATTCTGATATTTCTTGCGCAGGTCAATGATGGCCGACATATCGGCTTCGTTGAAGGTGGTGAGCATGGCGGTCTGGTTCCTGACCGCCACCAGACGCTCTGCCACTTTCCTGCGCAAGGTTGACATTTTTTGCCGGCCTTCCTGGCGGCTGTCACCCCAGGTTGTCCCTGCAACGGGTTCCGGTTTGGTTTCTGCCATACCGGATGCGCTTCTCTGACTTGACACGATGGCTTCCAGGATGTCTTTCTTTGTAATCCGTTTGCTGCCGTGCCGGATTGATTCAAGGTCAGGCGAAATACCTTCTTCTTCCATAAACTTTTTTGCCTGAGGCGAAAAGGTAATACCAATCGCCTTTTCGGCTGCTTGACCTTCGGCCTTTTGACCTTCGGCCTTTTGACCTTCGGTCTTTTGACCTTCGGCCTTTTGACCTTCGGTATCAATCTGCCCGATGATCTTTTTCGGTTCAACCGTGCTGCCTTCTTCCACCATAATCATGATCTTTCCCGATGCATCCGCATTGATGGTAAGGGTGGCTTTATCCGAATCGATTTCGGCAATTTCCTGGTCTTTCTTCACATAATCCCCGTCTTCTACCAGCCACTTGGCCAGTTCAACCTGGGTGATGGATTCGCCAGCCTCCGGAACTCTGATGTCAATTTTCATATAGACACAAAATTATGTACAAACTATCAAAATTTACATACTAAATACTAATTACTAACTACTAATTACTTTTTAAAAAAACCCTTCTCCAATACAAAGCTGTCTACACTCCCGGCAAACATTCACGCAATCGCACTCCTCGAATGCTTTTTCAATGATCTTTCGCTGCTGTGCCTGGTGAAATTTGCTGGATCCGCTGGCCGGGCTGGCGCTGGGTGGACGTGCGATCACGCTCATATTAAAGCCTTTGAGTTTCATCATCAGGAATGGCCATGCCCCCATATTCTGGGGTTCTTCCTGTACCCATATCCAACGGTTTGCCTTGTTATATTTTTGTTTGAGGGAATCCAGTTCTTTTGCAGGCAGGGGGTATAATTGTTCGAGCCTGACTATGACAGTTTCTCTGAATCCCTTCTGTATTTGTTCCTGTTTCAGGTCATAATATATTTTGCCGGAACAAAGGATCACCCGTTCAATTATTTCGGGAGGTGCATCGGGATCATCGATCAGCGCTTTAAAACTTCCTTCGGAGAGGTCTTCGAGGGGCGACATGCATTCGGGATGCCGCAAGAGGCTTTTGGGTGTAAACAGGACCAGGGGTTTACGGAAGGGGCGCTTCATTTGCCGGCGCAACAAGTGAAACAAATTGGCCGGTGTGCTGCAATTGGCTACCTGGATGTTGTTTTCTGCACACTGACCGAGGAACCGTTCCATACGGCCACTGGAATGTTCCGGACCCTGACCCTCATACCCATGGGGGAGATACAGCACCAGGCCGTTCAATACCTTCCATTTTTCTTCAGCACTGGTTATGAACTGGTCAATGATGATCTGGGCGCCATTGCTGAAATCACCAAACTGTGCCTCCCATATGGTCATTTTGTTCGGCGCCGCCATCGCGTAACCATATTCAAAACCCAATACCCCGAACTCTGAAAGGGGGGAGTTGTAGATTTCAAATGCTGCCTGGTTTTTCCCGATATGTTTCAGCGGAACATATTCTTCTTCAGAATCTTCGATCTTTAATACGGCATGCCGGTGGCTGAATGTGCCACGTTCCACATCCTGGCCTGAGATCCTGACGGGGATCCCCTCATGCAGGAGGCTGGCGTAGGCAAAAGTTTCACCCATGGCCCAATCGACTTTCCCTGCCCTGGTGATCATTTTCTGACGCTCCTGCATCAAACGTACTGTTTTACGGAAGAAGCCCTTATCTTCGGGGATGGTGGTAAGCTTTTTGCCCAGTTTTGCCAGTGTGCCGGCATCAAAAGAGGTGTCAGCCGCTGCAAAAAAATCATCCGGTCTGGCCCTGACAAGCCCTTTCCAGGTATTTTCAAGGAAAGGGTCGATATCGCCTTTTTCAATTTTCCGGCCCGTTTCCAGTTCTTTGTCGAGTTTATTATGGAAGGCATCCTGGATAGTGGCAATCTCTTCCCGGCCGATGCTTTGGTCTTTCAGGAGTTTTTCGATGTAAATGGTGGCCGGATCAGGATGTTTTTCAATGATCTTGTAAAGCACCGGTTGCGTAAACCGTGGTTCATCACTTTCGTTGTGCCCGTATTTGCGATACGACAACAAGTCAATAAAGACATCCTTTTTGAAACGCTGACGAAATTCCATGGCCAGTTCAATAGTATGTACCACTGCTTCTACGTCGTCGCCATTCACGTGAAAAATCGGCGCTTGTATGGTTTTGGCCACATCCGTGCAATAGGTGCTTGAACGGCCGTCGAGGTAATTGGTTGTGAAACCCAGCTGGTTGTTGATGACCAGGTGTATGGTCCCGCCACACTGGTATCCAGGCAACTGCGACATTTGCAGCACTTCATATACCACACCTTGTCCGGCAATGGATGCATCACCGTGAATGAGAATGGGTGTTACTTTTTGCACTTTACCCTGATGTTTCAGATCGATCTTGGCCCTGGCAATGCCTTCAACCACAGGATCCACGGCTTCCAGGTGGCTGGGGTTGGGTGCGATGCTCAGGTTGATTTTCTTGCCATTGCGCGTAGTGGTTTCCAGGGTGCATCCCAAGTGGTATTTGACATCCCCCAGCAATGTTTCTTCCGCATATTCTTTTCCTTCAAACTCACTGAATATTTTACTGTAGGGTTTGCGTAAGATGTTTCCGAGCACATTCAGGCGGCCCCGGTGTGCCATCCCGATTACATACTCCTGAATACCCAGCGCGGCCCCTCTTTCAATTACTGAGTCCAAAGCAGGGATCAGGGTTTCGCATCCTTCGAGCGAAAAACGTTTTTGACCGGGGAAACGTTTTCTTACGAAATGTTCAAAGCCGACGGCTTCAATAAGCTTGGTAAGTATTTGTTTTTTCTTTTTGTTATCAAATAAAGGGGTGTTCTTTGTGCTTTCCATCCGTTGCCTGAGCCATTCAACAATCTCCGGCGAACGGATGTACATGAATTCGGCCCCAATGCTCTGGCAATAGGTTTGCTGCAGATGGTCGATGATTTTTTTTAGCGTTGTTTTTCCGATGCCCAGTTCATTGCCAGCTTGGAAATTTGTATCGAGATCTTGTTCCTGCAGGCCGAAATTCTGGTGGTCGAGCGTGGGAAAATACCTGCGGCGGGTCCGTACCGGGTTGGTTTTGGTAAACAGGTGCCCGCGCTCGCGGTAGGCATTGATCAGATCAATGACCTTGAATTCATTGCGAAACATCAGGGTTTCTTGTTCGGTGGGTGCTTCCGGGTCGGGGTAATGTGTGCGCGCAAATTCAAAACCTTCAAAAAACTGCCGCCACCCGGGTTCCAGCCGATCTGGGTCCTGCAGGAATTCCTGATACATTGATTCCAGCCTGGAACTGTCCATATTGCCCAAATAAGAGAACTTATCCATGTAATGACAGGTTAACTAACAAGAGATAAACAAATGAACAACCCAACAGTTCAACACCTCAACAATACCACAGATATATACAAAAATAGAACAAAAATTGTTCTAAGGCCGGAATTTGTTCTGATCTGAATAATCCGTTATATTTGGACAGAAATTCTAAACAACACATTCGATTATGGCCAAACAATCCAAGCCGGAAAAGAAGCGTGTTTTGGAGAATGCATGGGGTCATTTTTTCAAAGGGGACTTTGATGAGGCGCTGGATATATTCCGTGAGATCCTGGATAAGGGAAAGGATGAACTGGCTTTGTATGGCAAGGCATGTGCCTTGTTCAGGTCTGCGGACTTTGAAGGGGCGCTTGCCGACCTTTCGGTGCTGATTAAAACCAACAGCAGGAATTCGACCGCCTTACACACCCGTGCCTTGATTTACGGGGCCAACGAAGAATATGAAAAAGCCCTCAAAGACCTGAAAAAAGTAATTGACCTGGAGCCTGAAAACGGGGAGGCCTGGTGTGATATGGGTGGTTTGTACCTGGTCATTGAGTCTTATGGGGATGCAGGCATTTGTTTTGAAAGAT
>PXAA01000126.1 GCA_003567205.1 Bacteroidales bacterium | reverse complement strand
TGATGCCCTCCCAGGGCGGTACTCCCACGCAGCTGACCTGGTATAATGACGTGGGGCCCATGCCACCCCGCGGCGGGTTCGACAATGTGGTCCTGGGCTGGACGCCCGACAGCCGGAAAGTACTGTTTCGCGGCAACAGGACCCCTTATGGCGAACGTATGGGCAAATACTTCCTGGTGGATATTGAAGGAGGGCTCGAAGAAGCACTTCCAATACCCCACGGTGGATTCGGGGTGCTTTCGCCAGAAGGCGACAAGATGGCCTTTGCCTATGTTGACAGGGAGTTCCGCACATGGAAACGATACAAAGGGGGGCGTGCTTCCAACCTTTGGATCTATGACCTGGAAGAGAATGCATCGTGGGAGATTACCGATTTTGAAGGCACCGATCACATCCCCGTATGGTATGGCGATAATATCTATTTTGCTTCAGACCGTGACCTGTGGTTGAACATTCACAGCTATGATACCAACACCGAAGAGATTCGCCAACTAACCTTTCATGATGATTTCGATGTGATGTGGCCCAGTGGCAGCGGTGGACAGCTGGTATACGAAAGCGGAGGGCATATTTATCGCCTGGACCTGGAAACAGAAATACCGGAACGTGTCGTGATAAATATCCAGTACGACTTTGCCAATACCCTGCCCTACCATAAAAATGTGAAGGACAACATCCACAGCGTGGCCATTTCACCGACCGGATCACGTGTCCTTTTTGATGCCCGTGGTGATATATTTTCCGTACCCGCCGGCGAGGGCACAACCCATAACCTGACGCGCAGCCAGGGTGTCAGGGCAGTATCCCCCCAATGGTCGCCCGATGGCCGCTGGATTACCTGGTACGACGACCGCAGCGGAGAATACGAGATATACCTTCTTGAGCACTCCGGCGGAGCAGAAGCAAAACAGGTAACCCACGATAGCCAGGGATGGAAATACCATGCCAAATGGTCGCCCGACAGCCGGTTCCTGGTGTTCTTCGACCGCAGTATGAAATTACAACTACTCGAAGTAGAAACAGGCTTGATTACCCTGGTTGACCGGCCCACCGCCGAAGAGATCCGCCATTACGATTTTTCTCCTGACAACCGCTGGATTACTTACGCAAAAAGCAGCCGCAACGGATTGGGGGCTGTATGGGTATACAACATCCAGGACCAGGAGGCTTATCAGCTTACCAGCGATAGCTACAGCGACAGCAACCCGGTGTTCAGCAAGTGCGGCGAGTACATCTTTTTTACTTCAAACCGCGATTTCAACCTGAGTTTTTCCAGCTTTGAGTTCAATTATCTCTATAATCAGGCAACAAGGATATATGCCCTTCACCTGACCAATGACAGCCCCAAGCTCTTTGAACCCAAGGAAACAGAAGAGCCCAATGGCACACAGGATAATGCAGACGACAATGAAAACGAAGTGTTTGTAAATATTGAGCGCAAAGGGGCCGATCAGCGCATCGTGGCCTTTCCCATGCTTGCAGGCAGTTACTGGGGGCTGCAGCCGGTGGCTGACGGACTGGTCTATTTTACCGGCAGCGGCATGCGTAGATATGTTTTTAGCGATCAGAACGACCAGTCCATCATGGACAGCATCAGCACAGGCATTGTTTCTGCCGATGAAAGCAAATTCCTGTACCAGTTCCGCGGAGATTACGGTGTTGAAAGTCTTACACCCGGACGCAGCGCCGGAGACGGGCTTTTGGACCTCAGCGATTTGAATATGCGTATCGAACCACAGAAGGAGTGGGAGCAGATATTCAAGGATGGCTGGCGCATTTACCGGGATTTTTTCTATGTGGAAAATCTTCACGATGTGGATTGGGAAGGTTTTTATGAGCGGTATGCCGCCCTGTTGCCATACCTGAATCACCGCTTCGACCTGGATTATATGTTTGGTGAAATGATCGCCGAAACCAATACCGGACACGCCTATGTTGACTACGGGGATTTTGAGCGTGTGGATCGCCTGCAAACAGGTTTGCTTGGCGCAGAGCTGGAGGCTGACCATCAGACAGGACGCTATGTGATCACAAAAATATTTGGCGGAGAAAACTGGAACGACGACCTGCGCTCACCGCTGACAGTGCAGGGCGTGGACATTCGCGAAGGAGAATACCTGATCAGCATCGAAGGCCGGGAGATCACCACCGGCATGAATCCTTATAAATTTTTAGAGGGTCGTGCAGACAAGTCCACACGCATTGCAATCAATGACCAACCCACCAGCCAGGGTGCGCGCAACTACACCATCAGGCCCATTGCCAGCGAAGTGGATCTGCGGCACCTTGACTGGGTCAATGCACGTAGGGCCATGGTGGAAGAATTGTCGGATGGCCGGATCGGGTACATATATGTCCCGAACACTTCTTTCGACGGCAACCGGGAACTTTTCAAGGGCATGTACGCCTATCACCACAAAGATGCACTGATCATTGACGAACGTTTCAATGGCGGTGGCTTCATTCCCGACCGTATGGTGGAGATCCTCGGCAGGCAAACCCACGCCAAATGGTACCGCGCCGGACTCGATTATCCGATGCGTACGCCCGGCGTTGCCCATGACGGACCAAAAGCCATGCTGATCAACCAATTCAGTTCTTCAGGCGGGGATGCCTTCCCATATTTCTTCAGGCAAAAAGACCTGGGAACCATTATCGGCACCAGGACGTGGGGTGGACTGGTCGGGATGACCGGCAATGCCAGGTTGAAAGACGGCGGCTACATAGGAGTTCCCCGTTTTGGCATTTACAATGAAGAAGGGGAATGGATCATTGAAGGGATCGGCATTTACCCCGATATAGAAGTGGTGGACGAACCGCACAGGCTGATTCGCGGAGAAGACCCCTCACTGGAAAAAGCCGTTGAGATATTGCTGCAACAACTCGAAGAAGATCCACCACGCAGGTGGCCTGTCCCTGATCCGCCCGACCGTTCAGGCTGGATAGAAAAGGAGATCCGGTAATCAGAACGGGTAGCC
>PXAA01000030.1 GCA_003567205.1 Bacteroidales bacterium | reverse complement strand
TATCCTGTGCCTCCTGTATGGAAAACTGGCCTGAAATTTGTGAACGGCCACCGGCAATCTCTGACTGAACGGTGGGGAAAGAATATACGTAATCGTCCAATACAATGGCGATGGATCGACCGATATTATCGGCAGTTAAACGGCGCCAAACCCTTGCCCCTTCACTGTTCATCGCCATGTTGATTTCCACTTGCCCGGTCGGGCTGAAATCCTGACGGGCATCGGTAATTACTTCACCGGTAAGCGGAGCTGTCCCATCGCGCGTGGTTTCCCTGATGGCTACCAGTTCATGGGTATTGTCCGTCCCCCGGAGTGGTTTTACATTCCAGTATAACCTCAGGTTACGCGGAAAAATATTCTGTACCTGGGGGGTTTTCAGCATATTATTAACCCTGGCAGTATCCTGTACTGCAGCATACCCTACCACAGGGCCTTGTCCCGGACGCATATTGCCGGCCTGGTCCTGCATAAAATTGGGTGTCAGAAATGCAAAGAGGGGGTTTTCCCTGGCAAAATCCTGAAATTCTTCCAGATCATCAAAATCTTCGCCAAGCATTTCCGCAATACTCAGGCTGTCGTCCGGATCAGTTAGGTCAAGGTCATCTGCCAGCTCATCCTGAAACAAGTCTTCAGACTCTGTGGCTTCTTCGTCAAAAAACGTTTCAATGGCATCTTCATCATCTATATCTGTTTCGCCGGCACGCAAGTCACGCAAGCGATCATTTGCTTCCCACAGGTATTCATATACTTCCGAGAACTCATACGTTTCCCAAAACTCAAGTTTTGCCGTTCCCTGCAAAAGGCGCCGAACGCGCTCAGGCTCCTTGATGCCGGGAAGCTCAATCAGGATACGGCCAGTTGTAGCCAGGCGCTGGATATTGGGCTGAGCCACACCAAAACGGTCGATACGCGTACGCAAGATCTGGAAAGAGCGGTCTACTGCAAGGTCTACCTCTCGGCGAAGCACCCGGAGAACTTCTTCGTTGGATGAAGTAACGGTAATGCGGTCACGCATTTCAGGGGTGCTGAAAAAATAGGCCAGACTGGCATTCGGGTCCTCTTCGGTAAATGCCCTGCCAAAAAGCGTAATAAAGTCTTCGCGGCTGGTACGTTGCATTTCAATCGCCCGGTCCATGGCAGCCTGAAAAGTCTGGTCACTGGGGTTCCCTGCAAGAGCCCTGACAATGGCCGGTACGGATATCTCCAGGGTCACATTCATCCCTCCACGAAGGTCCAGACCCAAGTTCAGTTCCCTTTCCTTGGTTTCGCGAAAAGTATATTGACGAATACCCAGATTATACACCTGGACACTCATCATGGAATCCAGGTAAAACTGTTCTCGCACTCTTGCAATGGAGTCCAGTAAGATCCGCTCCAGGAGTTCATCGCCCCTGGCAAGGGATCGTGCTTCTTCTACAAATTGCTCACTGCGGCCATAATTCCGCGCATCACGTTCAACCTTCCGGGAAAAATATGTAAAGGAAAGCTGGTAAAGACACACCAAAGTAAGAGCAATGGCAAAAAATCTTATCAAACCTTTATTCTGCATGTTGTTGCACTTTATAAGTTCATTTCTAAAACGACCGCAAAGTTAATTGATTTTTTTCTCAAAGGGAAAAATACGCCAATGAAATTATGGATTAATCATTTATCCCACAACAAGACGCTTGCCGGGGTAGTCGATAACGGCCTGCATGTTCAAAAGCAAGTCACCGCCAAGTATCATGTCAATCCGTGGCAGATCATACATTGCATAGGATGTGTTGACAGGAGACAAATCTATCAGCAGGATGTCCTGGTTTAAAATATCCAGCTTGCCAAAACTGATCTTCGGGATAGTGGTTATATGCGTCTTGATCTTGACAGCACCCATGCCTGTAAAAAACTTATCAAAAGGCCTGATGTCAGGATCCTCAAGATAATATGTGGTACGTGAAATATCCAGAATGGTTTTGGATGCACCTGTATCTATCAGTACATTTGCTTTAAGACCATTAATAAAAGCGTGCAGCATTAAATGCGATCCCCCGGGTTCAATAGAAATCAGGGTAAGCGGTATATGGAACATTCCGTTCTGATTATTTCTTAACTGCCTGCTCCTCCTTTACAATCTCCATCCCCTTGTGTATGGCTTCTTCATTCAAAGGAATGAGGTGGTGGTAACGATCCGGAAGCACTTTTTTGAGGCCTTTGATCACATTCTCCAGTTCGATGATGGGCCTGACCTTCAGAAAACCACCTATTACGATCATATTGAACACCTTGGTGTTGTTCATTTTTACCGATTCATCATACGCGGCAATGGAACAAATGTTGATATCCGTTCGCCGGGGTTTGCGTGTCATCCCATTTTCCTCGTATATCAACAAGCCACCAGGTTTAACGGCATCCTCGAATTTATCCATCGAAGGCTGATTCAATACGATGGCCGTATCAAACCGGTTCAATACAGGCGAACTGATCTGCTCATCACTGATGATGGCTGTGCAATTGGCAGTACCACCTCTCATTTCGGGGCCGTAAGAAGGCATCCAGCTTACTTCTTTTCCCTGCATTACGCCACTGTAGCATATGATCTGTCCCATCGACAGTACCCCTTGTCCGCCAAATCCGGCAATGATAATTTCTTCAGTCATGATATGTTGTGGTTTTATTGTTCTGGTACTTTAATGTCACCCAACGGGTAAAAAGGAAACATATTTTCTTCCATCCATTTATTGGATTGCGCCGGGGTCATCTTCCAGCCCGACGGACAATTGGAGACAATCTCAATAAAACAGGTCCCCTTTTTAAGTTTTTGATACTCCAGGGCTTTCTTCATGGCCCTTTTGGCCTTTCGCGCGTTGGCGGGAGCATGCACCGATTGACGGGTTACAAAATATGTTCCGGGCAACTCCGCAACCAGTTCGGTAATTTTCAGCGGGTTTCCCATGGTAGCCACATCCCTGCCCCGTGGGGAAGTGGAGGTCTTCATGCCCGGCAATGTAGTCGGGGCCATTTGTCCGCCCGTCATTCCGTAAATGCCATTATTGATAAATACAATCAGTATATTTTCTCCCCGGTTGCAGGCATGGATGGTTTCTGCCGTACCAATGGCCGCCAGATCACCGTCTCCCTGGTAGGTAAACACATACCTTTCCGGCAACATGCGCTTGATGCCGGTGGCAACTGCAGGAGCCCTGCCATGGGCTGCCTCCTGCATGTCCACGTCAAAATAATAATAGGCCAGTACCGAGCAACCCACAGGCGCCACACCAATGGTGTCCCCCTGAATACCCAATTCATCAATGGCTTCAGCCAACATACGGTGGGCCGTGCCATGACCGCAGCCTGGACAGTAATGCAGGATACGATCTGTCATCACACTGGTTTTTTCGTATACCAGGTTTTCGGGGCTTATAATATTGCTTTCTGCCATAATGATTTATCCTCCAATGATTTTTTGTTCCAATGCTTTCAGTATTTCATCCGGCGTAGGGATCATGCCACCAAACCGGCCATAAAACTCAACCGGTGTTTTGCCGTTTACGGCAAGTCTCACATCCTCCACCATTTGTCCGGCATTCATTTCCACGGTTAATATTCCTTTTACCTGCCCGGCCAGGCGGTTGATCTCATCCACAGGAAAAGGATAGAGTGTTTGCGGTCGGATAATCCCCACTTTAATGCCTTTTGCACGGGCCATATCCAGTGCTTTGCGTGTAATACGTGCGCATGATCCGAAGGCGGCAAAGAGGTATTCTGCATCCTCACATGCATATGTTTCAAACCGCACCTCATTTTTCTCTACTTCCCTGTACTTGGCCTGCAGGCGCAAATTCACTTTTTCCTGTTCTTCCGACTGCAACTGCAGGGAGGTGACAATTACACTGTCTTTACCGGGTTTTTTGCCAAGAGTGGCCCATTCGTATTCTTCGGTGCTGCGTGGCATTTGCTCAAACAATTCCACTTTTTCCATCATCTGCCCAATGATGCCATCCGAAAGGATCATGACTGGATTGCGGTACTTAAAGGCAAGTTCAAATGCCAGCTTTACATAATCTACACTTTCCTGTACCGTGGCCGGGGCCAGCACGATGAGTTTGTAATCGCCGTGTCCGCCCCCTTTTACTGCCTGAAAATAATCAGACTGTGAAGGCTGAATGGTTCCCAGGCCGGGGCCGGCACGAACCACATTTACAACTACACAAGGCAGTTCCGCCCCGGCAATGTAAGATATGCCTTCCATCTTCAGGCTGATCCCGGGGCTTGAAGAGGATGTCATGGCTCGCTTCCCGCAACCCGCCGCACCATATACCATATTAATGGCCGCCACTTCACTTTCTGCCTGCAGCACCTGCATTCCGGTGCGGTCTGCCGGATTCTCCCGCATCAGATATTCGATGACCTCCGATTGCGGGGTAATGGGGTAGCCAAAATAAGCGTCGGCACCGGCACGAATAGCCGCCTCCGCCAACGCCTCATTGCCTTTCATCAATCTTAACTCTTTCATTTTTCTTTATCTTCAATTGTTTTCCTTAACATGCATTTTTGTAATCTACGAATTCCTTTGTCATTATTTTTTAACGGCCTTTTCACGATACACGGTAATAACAGCATCCGGACAAACCACAGCACAATTGGCGCATCCGATGCATTCGGAGTTTACCTTGATTGCATAATGATATCCCTTACTGTTCACTTCACTGCTTAATGCCAGCACCTCATTCGGACAGGCCGACAAACAGATCTCACAGCCCTTGCACCGCTCTATATTGATTACAACATCTCCTTTTCTTGCCATGGTAATTATAATTTATGGTTGAACCAATCGTTCTTATAAAAATTGATATCCGTTGATCACCGACAAAACTATAATTATTTATTGAAAATCCGGGAAAGATTGATAAGAATATTTTCAAAATTAAAAATCAGGCGGATGGCTCATAGAGGCTTGAGAAATTTTAATTAATTTTACATCTGTCATGCCAAAAAAGCGCAAAGGATTTATAAAACCTTTTTTTAAGCGGGGATTTCTTTTCCTTGAGATCATCGTCCTGCTTCCTTTATTGATTTTGTTGCTTACAAACCAGGTAATCCGCTTATCGGTCGAAGACCACTTATTCGACTCAATTGATAAAATTCCCTATAACCGCGTTGCATTGGTGCTGGGGACTTCACACCGGGTAAAAAATGGCGGTCCCAATCCATATTTTCATCATCGCATGCAGGCCGCCGCCGATTTATATCACAATCACAAAGTCAGCTACCTCTTGCTCAGCGGCGACAATAGCACACCCTACTACAATGAACCTGGACAAATGCGTCAGGCATTGCTTGCGCTTGGTGTGCCCGCCGAAGCAATTTATAAAGATCATGCGGGATTAAGAACACTTGACTCCGTGTTGAGGGCGCAAAAAGTTTTTGGCCAGGACAGCATTACCATTGTTAGCCAAAAATTCCATAACCAGCGGGCCATCTACATTGCCAAACACCACGGCATACAGGCCACTGCCTACAATGCTGCCGACACTCCCCGTCACCGGAATGACAGGACGCGCGTCAGGGAGTGGTTTGCCAAAGCCAATGTATTCTGGGACATTCTGATCAACAAACAGCCACTGGAACTTGATGAAGCCATCACCATCGGCTAGCAGTAAAAACAATCCATATCTCAATGATCAATAAGCATAATCTGCCACCCTGCCAAGATAATTTCCATTTCTGATAATCCAGGTAACTTCATACAGGCTGGGGATGCGGCTGTTTCGCATATAAATATACAAACGTTCACCGTCTTCTGAGAGAAAGGCCTTGCTGTAACATTCCTGGCGACTAAATAAGCTCCGCCGGCCACAGAAATTGGGTTCGTAAATATCCCTAATGGCCCGTGCAGGGAGAGTCAGCCGCTCATAACCGTCGTACACATGCACATTGACCAAACGTTGCCTGGGCAGGCTTCCGTCAAAGCCCCAGAAGTAGCGCCCGTCTATCCTGTATACATACTGCTGGGGTCCAAAAACCTCAATATGATGAAGGGAAGCAAAGAACGGACCCCTTGATATATGCACTTTCATTTCATCCAATGCAAGCGTTATGGTATGGTCGGTCAGGCTGTACAATTCAAACTGCCGAAGAGAGGCCCTGCCGCTGAGCCCCACCAGTGAGCCTGTAAAGGTAAAACTGCCCACTTCAGCCCGGATAGTGGAATCGTTCAGACTGAAAAAGCTTTCCACCATTCCTTTATAGTCGGGCACCACATAGTCCCCAACCTGTGTATGCGCCGGAAACACATGGGTCATCAAAACAAAAAATAGTATCAGGCAGCGCATCTTAAATAAGCATTTGACTCAACAGCAACTGTAGTGGGAACTGTTGGGTAAAAATAAAAAAAATAAAGCTTCTGTTTATTATTTGATAATTTGCAGATATCGATCGCGCACATCCTTTAACTGGCTTGGGGTAATGTTTTCCTTATAGACCCGGACCAGGTCAAGGATTTTGTGGTTATCAAAGATCATGGCTTGGGCAGCGTCAAAATAAAGAATACGGGTTTCGTATTTTGCTTCCGTTGTCAGGCTTTTAAAAGCCTCCCAGTCATAGTATTTTGGTATTACGAAATAAGCCTTGGTGTTATCAATGGCATCCATGAACAGACCATCTCCCTCCGGCTTAAGGTACAATATCTTCGACAGGCGTATGATCCCCATTTTTTCGCGAATGGTGCGTTGCCTTTTCTTAAACTGGACACCTTCCTGCTGAAAATTTTGCTGAATGATCTGTACCTGGTTAAAATGGTTAATGCCTTTGATCCGGATTACCTGACATATTTTGTCCAGCAAAGATACAGTCCCGGTGGCCACATCGACCGGGTTGCGCCTTTTGGCATTTACTGTCTGGGTGGCGCGCATAATATCGCCAAATGTATAATTGTTTGCCAGCACACAATAAATATACGGATCGGGTTTACCAATGGGGTCGTCATGATAATATCCGAAAAAAGGTGAAGTGGATTCCAGCACACAGGTGTTGTCGGCAGTCAGATCCGGCTCCAGTGTACTTAATGGCTCTTCCTTTATCAATTCACAATAACGTTCAACAATATTTTGTTTTTCCATGATCGTACGCTTGGGATTTGTTTTTGAAAAATACAACTTTTCTGTATAGAAAGCAAATCTGCATTATCTGTTCCAGGGAAACAAAAAAACTTTAATTTTGTAGCTTGTTTTCGGGATGTAATAAATAAACATTAATTCATAAAAACAAAAGAAAATGAGAAAACAAAGCAAGAAGGTTTATTTTTTCGGCGATAAAAAAGCCGATGGAGATTCAACGATGAAAAATTTGCTGGGTGGCAAAGGCGCCAACCTGGCCGAAATGGTGAATATAGGTGTGCCAGTGCCTCCCGGGTTTACCATTACTACAGAGGTGTGTACCATGTTCAATGAAAGGGGATACGACTTTGTGGTCAATGAGATCAAACGGGAAGTAGAAGAGAATATGCGCCGTGTGGAAAAAGAAATGAATACCGGCTTTGGCGATAAAGATAACCCCCTGTTGTTGTCTGTACGTTCCGGTGCCCGTGCCTCTATGCCAGGCATGATGGATACAGTTCTTAACCTGGGTCTGAATGAACAGACCCTGGAAGGCCTGTCAAAAAAGACCGGCAACGAACGCTTTGTTTGGGACTCTTATCGCCGCTTTGTGCAGATGTATGGCGATGTGGTGATGGGCATGAAGCCTGCCAACAAAGAAGAAGAAGATCCTTTTGATGTCATTATGGAATATCTTAAAGAAGAGAAAGGGGCTGAAAATGATCAGGACCTGAGCACCGAAGACCTGAAGGAACTTGTGAAACGCTTTAAAAAGGCCGTTAAGGATCAGACCGGCAGGGACTTTCCGGAGGATCCATGGGAGCAACTCTGGGGTTCAGTAATGGCTGTGTTTGAATCCTGGAATAATCCTCGTGCCACCTATTACCGCATGAAGTATAAAATTCCGGCCGAGTGGGGCACTGCCATTAATGTACAGGCAATGGTCTTTGGCAATATGGGAGATAACTCCGCAACAGGTGTCGCATTTACACGTGATGCGGCCACTGGCGAGAATATTTTCAATGGGGAATACCTGGTGAATGCTCAGGGCGAAGATGTGGTAGCCGGAACCCGCACCCCCCGGCAGATCACCAAAGAAGGTTCATTGCGCTGGGCCAAGTTGCAGGGCGTATCGGAAGAAGAGCGCAGAAAAGTATATCCATCCCTGGAAGAACTTTTCCCCGAACTTTACAAAGAACTGGATGAACAGCAAAAGAAACTCGAACTGCACTACCTCGACATGCAGGACCTTGAGTTTACCATTCAGGAAGGCAAGCTTTGGATGTTGCAGACCCGGAACGGCAAGCGTACAGGCCCGGCCATGGTAAAAATTGCCATGGATATGCTGCACGATGGACTCATCAAGGAAGAGGAAGCCCTGATGCGCATGGAACCGGAAAAACTGGAAGAGCTTCTCCACCCTGTGTTTGACACGAAAGAACTTGCCAAAGCCACATTGCTGGCCAAAGGCCTGGCAGCTTCCCCCGGTGCATCCACCGGGCAGATCGTTTTCTTTGCAGATGATGCCGCCGATTGGGCAGCAAAAGAAAAAAAGGTGATCCTGGTACGTGTGGAAACATCTCCTGAAGACCTGAGCGGTATGGATGCTGCCCAGGGGATTCTTACCGCACGCGGTGGGATGACATCACACGCTGCAGTAGTGGCCCGCGGTATGGGTAAATGTTGTGTGTCCGGTGCCGGTGCTTTGAATATCAATTATAAGAAACGTACGATGACCATCGATGGAAGGGAGTTCAAAGAAGGCGATTTTATCAGCCTCAACGGAACCACAGGAGAGGTTTTCGAAGGCAAAATCAAAACCATGGATCCTGAAATGAGCGGCGACTTTGCTGACCTGATGGAACTCACCGAAAAACATACTCGTATGTACGTTCGCACCAATGCCGACACACCAAAGGATGCAATAGTTGCAAGAGAGTTTGGCGCCAAGGGCATCGGCCTCTGCCGTACCGAACATATGTTCTTCGAAGGAATTCGCATCAAAGCCATGCGTGAAATGATTCTGGCCAAGGACGAAGCGGGGCGTCGCAAAGCGCTTGACAAACTACTCCCCATGCAACGCGAAGACTTTGAAGGCATCTTTGAGGCCATGCGTGACCTGCCTGTAACAGTGCGCCTGCTTGACCCTCCACTGCACGAATTCCTGCCCCATGAAGAGGCCAACCAGAAAGAAATGGCCGATGAAATGGGCATTAGCCCTGAAGAAGTAAAAACCACTGTTGATTCCCTGCATGAATTCAACCCCATGCTGGGACACCGTGGGTGCCGCCTGGGCAACACCTACCCGGAAATATCTGAAATACAGACCAGGGCTATTATTGAAGCCGCCCTCAACCTTAAGAAAAAAGGCATCAGGGTCATCCCGGAAATCATGATTCCACTCACAGGCACCGATCCTGAATACCGTTTGCAGGAAGAAATCGTCCGCAACACGGCCGAAAAGGTATTTGAAGAATACGGTGACCAGATCGAATATCTGGTAGGTACCATGATTGAAATTCCCCGGGCCACACTGGTAGCTGATAAGATCGCTGAAAAAGCTGAATTCTTCTCATTCGGCACCAACGATTTGACGCAGATGACATTCGGCTATTCGCGTGATGACGCAGGGCGCTTTTTACCCATCTATGTCGAAAAAGGATTGCTGGATAATGACCCCTTCCAGATACTGGACCAGGAAGGCGTAGGCCAATTGGTGGAATTGGGCATTGAACGTGGCCGCAAAGGCCGTCCGGACCTTAAGATTGGTATTTGTGGCGAACATGGTGGCGAGCCAAGCTCTGTAGAATTTTGCCATAAAGTCGGTATGGATTATGTAAGTTGTTCTCCATACCGCGTTCCCATTGCACGCCTGGCAGCAGCTCAGGCCGTTGTAAGGGAAAAACTGGCAAAAGAAGGCGGTACAGCATACAGTACCGCATAAGAGGGTTTCTTTAATTTCACTGTAAAAAGACTGTCGGATTGAACCCGACAGTCTTTTTTATATTCCGGAGGCCATCAGGAGAAAAACCGTTCCACGTGATGATTCCGGATGAAAGAACACGATTTGTCCATCTCCCCATACATCACCTGGTCATTTTCAACAAAAGCCACCGTTTTCCGGAATTCTTTCAACAAGTCCGACAGCGCCGGCGAAGTCTTTTCTCTATCACGGAAACCCATGGCCTGCGATGCCGTCATCAATTCGATGGCCAGTACCTTTTCCAGGTTATGCAACACATCAAATGCCTTTACTGCTGCATTGGCGCCCATACTCACATGGTCTTCCTGTCCCTGGGATGATTCAATGGAGTCAACCGACGACGGGGTACATAACTGTTTGTTTTGACTGACAATGGATGCAGCGGTATATTGAGGGATCATGAAACCGGAGTTTAACCCGGGGCTGGCAACCAGAAATGAGGGTAATTCCCGGGTTCCGGATATCAAACGGTATACCCTGCGTTCGGAGATATTTGCCAGTCCTGTCAGGGAAATGGCCAGAAAGTCCAGACCAAGTGCCAGTGGCTGACCATGGAAATTTCCTGCGGATATGATCAGGTCATCTTCGGGGAAAAGCGTGGGGTTGTCGGTTACGGCATTGATCTCGTTTTTGAATATTCCAGCCACATGACGCAAGGTATCCTTGCTGGCTCCGTGCACCTGTGGGATACAACGGAATGAATATGGGTCCTGGATATATTGCCTGTTTACCCGGACCAGGCTACTACCCTCCAGGATTTTCCTGATATTTGCAGCCGTTTCCAATTGCCCGGCATGATGCCTGATACGATGCACCTGTTCAAAGAAAGGTTCCAAACGGCCCATATATGCCTCAAGCGATAATGCCCCAATCAGATCGGCCCACAGGGAAAGGTCAAAGGCGCGAACGAGTATGTAAGCACCATAGGCACCCATAAACTGTGTTCCGTTAAGCAATGCAAGCCCCTCTTTTGCCATCAGTTCCAATGGTTGCCAGCCCATCTCGTTCAGGACTTCATTGGCAGGACGCTTAACGCCCTTGTGTACTACTTCGCCAAGTCCAAGCAAAGGAAGGCTGAGATGGGCAAGCGGGACCAGATCGCCAGAGGCCCCAAGTGAGCCTTGTTTGTAAACCACAGGATAGATCCCATGATTGAAAAAATCAATGAGTCGCTCCAGGCTTTCCAGGCGTATGCCTGAATGACCATAGGCCAGAGACTGGATTTTCAGGAAAAGCATAAGCCTGACAATATCCGGAGGTACTTCCTCGCCCATTCCGCATGCGTGCGACATAACAAGGTTGCGTTGCAAAATGCCCAGTTCCTCATGTGAAATGCTGTGATTGCATAAAGATCCAAAACCGGTGGTCACACCATATATGGGTTCTTTGTGATTGACAATACGCTTATCCAGGTACTCCCTGCAGCGGATTACTTTCTGACGCGATTCATCTGACAGCGCAAGCCTGACATTACTGTCCAGCACTTTGCTAATGACATTGAAATCAATATTCTTTGAAGAAATATGATGGACATCCATGGATACGGGTGTTTTTTTGACTATTTGCAACTGAGGGGTTAATCTAAAAACTTTAGTAAGAAAGTGCTGATCTGCTCCAGCATCAATTGTTGCTGTTCTCCGCTTTGCATGTCTCTGAAGGAAAAAACGCCTTTATTTATCTCTTCCTCACCGGCCATCAGCACAAAAGGGATCTTGTTCTTATCGGCATACTGCATCTGTTTTTTAACCTTTGCCGGTTCAGGATACATTTCGCATTGTACGCCAACAGACCGGAGGTTTTCCAATGCAGGCAAACAATAGTCTCTTTCCTTTGGCCCGAAATTTATTGCCAGCAAATGGGTGTAGGTCCCTATTCCATCAGGGAAGCGCGACAAGGCCTGCATCACATCATATATCCTGTCGGCACCAAAAGATATTCCCACACCCGATACACCCTTCAGTCCGAACACCCTGGTAAGGTCATCGTAACGGCCCCCTCCGCAAATACTGCCCATCGGCACCTCAAGGGCTTTTACCTCAATGATGGCCCCGGTATAATAATTCAGGCCCCTGGCCAGGCATAAATCCAGCTCCAGGGAGCATTGCAGCGGGGTTACATCCACAATGTCCAGCACTTCCTGTATCTCTTCAATGCCCTTCATTCCAACGGGCGAAGATGCCAGTATTTGTGAAAGAACCTCAATTTTTTGCTTGTTGGTACCCGACAATTCCAATACAGGTTTTAATTTTTCCACCGCATCGTTTGTTAGCCCCCTGTCAATGAGATCCTGGCCAACGCCTTCCAGGCCAATCTTATCCATTTTGTCAATGGCCGTGGTTATGTCTGTCATATGATCAGCAAAACCAATGTATTCGGCCAGCCCGGCCAAAATTTCCCGATTATTGATCAGAATGACCACATCAAGGTTCAACTGGGAAAAAACTTTGTCGATAATCTGCAGGAATTCTGCTTCGTTGACCAGGGAGTCACTGCCGATCACATCGGCATCACACTGGAAGAATTCGCGGTAACGGCCTTTTTGCGGACGGTCGGCACGCCATACAGGCTGTATCTGGTACCTTTTAAACGGAAAGGTGATGTCGTTTTGGTGCTGCACCACATAACGGGCGAAAGGAACAGTTAAATCGTAACGCAGGGCCTTTTCACTCAACTGGGCCGATAACCTGGCGGCGTTTTTATCCTTCCAGTCTTTGTCATCAACCTTTGCAGTAAAATCACCCGAGTTCAGGATGCGGAAAATAAGCCGGTCCCCTTCTTCACCGTATTTACCCATCAGGGTAGACAGGTTTTCCATGGCGGGGGTTTCGATAGGACGGAAACCATGTAAACGGTAAACCTCCCTGATGGTGTCAAATATATGTTCCCTGCGTGAGATTTCCAGCGGATCAAAATCCCTGGTGCCTTTGGGTATGCCTGGTTTTTCTTTCATTACAAAAAAGAATCGCTTTAAGGCTTACAAAATTAAGCCTTTTCATGAATAATTGCAGGTTTTCGGAGAAAAAACAATCAGCCCTTGATCACAGCCATTGGCGACAATTCGACCAGGACATCCACTAGGTCTTTCTGCAGTTCCATCACCTTCGAAATATCCTTATATGCACTGGTGGCCTCCTCCAGGTCACGCTGCGTGCATATGGCATGCAAAATCCCTTTTTCATTGAGTTTCCTGACCTCTTCGGCAAGATCAAGCGAACGGATGGCTTCCTTGCGGCCCATGGTACGGCCGGCTCCGTGCGAG
>PXAA01000004.1 GCA_003567205.1 Bacteroidales bacterium | reverse complement strand
AATGCAGGCCATCGGTAATGGGCAGATACAACCCGGCCAGCACATTGAGTTCGGCGGCACGAAATGGCCGGAGTGTATTCATGGTGTCGGTTACCTCCATGCCGTTGTTTTCTTCGTAATGTCCCACAACCCTTGACCCCGAAAGGCCAAACTCGGCGCTCATATTTTCCACATAAGGCAAACGGGTGATGGGTGAAAAGTCGAATTGAACCAAAAGGGGAATCTCCACATAGTGCATGTAGAACCGGTAGTCCCTGTATCCGCTGGGATCCGGGTCAATTGGATCATCCAGAGCAAAGATTATGTTTGAGAAAATATGCTTGTTCAGATTCCCCTGGTCCTCATCCCATGGGTCATAAAAAGCCCGGCTGCCCTTCTGTATATACATCAGCTCCAATTGCAAACGAAGGTGAGGGCGCAGATCCATATTGGTATACACAGCAGCAAACCAGCCCAGTTTATCGGGGCCGCCTGCATCATCACCGGAAACCTCGCTTGCAGTGAGACCTCCTTTCATCCCTCCGCGAAACACCTGCGCATCAAGGTCAGAAGGAAAGGCAACAAACAGCACCAACAACAAGTATATATGGTGATAACGCCTCATAAATACCAAAAATAATCAATTAAATGATATATGGAAATGCCTGAATCCAGTCTCAGACAATCAAGATTCTTATATTTGTAAAAAAAAAGAATGATCAAATCCATGACAGGCTATGGCAAAGGCCATTGCCAAATCGAAGACATATCTGTCAGTATTGAGGTAAAAAGCCTCAATGGCAAAACACTCGACATCAATCTGAAGATTCCTGCATTGTTTAAAAGCAAGGAGCAGGAGGTCCGCTCTTTGATCAGCCGGCGTCTGGAGCGGGGAAAGATTGAACTTAGCATCTCTACAAACGGGCAAAACAGTGCCATCACGTTCGCCTTGAACAAAGCCCTGATGGAAAAATACTATAATGAGCTAAGGGGATTTGCCGAACAGGTGGGGTCCCCTGTACCGGACGGTCTGATACCGGCCATTCTCCGGCTTCCAGAAGTGGTTCAGCACGAAGCCCGGGAATTAAACAAAGAGTCCTGGGCAAGCCTGTTCAAAAGCATTGAGGATGTTTTGGCAGATTGCGATCAATACCGCGTATCAGAAGGTGCCCACCTGAAAATTGACCTGGAAAACCGTATTAAAACCATAACGGACCTTCTCGAAGAGATCCCTCCGCTTGAAAAAAACAGGACCAAAACCCTGAGGCAAAGACTTCTGAAAAGCCTTGAAGCCTTAAAGGGCCTTCCTTCTCCCGATCCCAACCGTTTTGAGCAGGAAATTATATACTACCTGGAAAAATTGGATATTACCGAAGAGACCGTCCGCCTGAAAAAACACCTGCAATATTTCACCGATACGATGGCCGAGCCCGAAGCGGGGGGCAAGAAACTTGGTTTTATTTCGCAGGAGATCGGCCGCGAAATAAATACCATCGGAAGCAAGGCCAACGATGCTGCCATTCAGAAGGTGGTCGTGGAGATGAAAGATGAGCTTGAAAAGATCAAGGAACAATTGATGAATGTTTTATGATATGCATACGGGCAAACTGGTAATCTTTAGCGCGCCATCGGGTGCGGGTAAAACAAGCATCGTAAATGGGGTATTGCAACGCACCCCGAAACTTGCTTTTTCTGTTTCGGCTTGCAGCCGTCCCATGCGTCCGGGCGAAGTAAACGGCAAAGACTATTATTTCTTATCGCCAAAAACCTTTCGCGAAAAAATTGACGAGGGTGCTTTCCTCGAATGGGAAGAAGTATATCCTGGCAGCTACTACGGGACACTGCGCAGCGAAGTGGAAAGATTATGGCAAGCAGGGAAACACGTTGTATTTGATGTGGATGTTGCCGGCGGGCTCAATATCAAAAGCCAGTTTCCGGAACAGGCCCTGGCTGTTTTTGTTAAACCACCCTCCCTTGAAGTACTTAGGCAAAGACTGGTTAACCGGAATACCGAAACGGAAGAAAGCCTCCGGAAAAGACTTGGCAAAGCCGAACTGGAACTGTCTTATGCAAACCGTTTCGATCATATTGTTGTAAACGACAACCTGGAAACAGCCATCCGGGAAGCAAGCGAAAAAGTCCTTCAATTCATTGATCCGCAATAAAACATGAACCAAGCGGCAAAAACAATAACAGGACTGTTGTTCGGATCATTTAATCCGGCACATAACGGCCATCTTATTATCGCCAGTCATTTTATACAAAACACAGAAATAGAGGAGGTCTGGTTTGTACTCTCACCGCAAAATCCTTTTAAAACCGACGAAAAAATACTGGATGGGGAAAAACGACTCGAGTTATTGAATGCGGCCATTGAAGAAAATCCGGCTTTTGCATCATGCGACATTGAATTTGGAATGGAGACCCCATCATACAGCATTAATACCATTAAAAAATTGCGGGATCAATATCCGGACAGGCAATTTATTTTAATTATCGGGTCAGATAACCTTGATTCCTTTAATCAATGGAAAGAATATGAACAAATCCTGGATCTGGTAAATGTCTACGTATACCCGAGGACGGCACAATGCACATCCCGCTTCCTTTCTCATCCCCGTGTTACCATGGTTCGTGCACCGCTGCTCGACATATCATCCACCATGATCCGCAAAGCCATCGTCGAAGGCAAAGATCCAAAATACTTGCTGCCAGATGTGTTGCTGAAAAGGATCCAGGAAAAAGGTTACTACCGCAAATAACCCTAAACCCCAAACGCCTTTTTAAAGTCCTCCACGCAGTCGAGCTTCTCCCAGGCAAAATACTCCACTTCCTTGAAAAATTTGTCTTCGCCGTTCACTTTTCTGACAAAGGTGATATCATCCTGGTAGAAAACTTCCACTTCCTCTGTCAGAGGGCTGCGTCCGAAATGGCCATAAGTGGCGGTTTTTTCAAAGATTGGGTTTCTCAGGCCAAATTTTTTAATGATGGCATAGGGGCGAAGATCACATACCTCCTTGATTTTTTGGGCGATCTCACCGTCGCTGAGCCCTGCGTTTGAGGTACCATAGGTATTTACATATACACCCACAGGCTCTGCCACGCCGATGGCATAAGCCAGCTGAACCAGGACCTCATCGGCAACACCCGCAGCCACCATGTTTTTGGCAATATGACGGGCTGCATAAGTAGCCGACCGGTCCACCTTGCTGGCATCTTTTCCGGAAAATGCCCCCCCTCCGTGGGCGCCTTTGCCCCCATAGGTGTCCACAATAATTTTACGCCCAGTCAAACCGGTATCTCCGTGCGGGCCACCAATCACGAATTTCCCGGTGGGATTCACCATGAGCTTATAGCCATTGGCAAAGAGATTGCCCACGCGTTTTGGTACACTTCTTATTATTCTCGGGATTAATATATTAAGTATGTCTTTTCGAATTTGTTCCTGCATGGCATCTTCTGCTGCTTTGCGGGCAGCATCGGTATTCTCATCAGGTTTTATGAATTCATCATGCTGGGTGCTAAGTACAATGGTATCGATGCGCACGGGTTGGTTATCTTCATCATATTCAACGGTGACCTGCGACTTGCTGTCGGGACGCAGATAACGCATATGTACGGCTTCTTTCCGGATAGCAGCCAGTTCCTGCAATAAAATATGTGCAAGATCTATGGGCAGGGGCATGTATTCATCGGTCTCGCGCGAAGCATACCCGAACATCATGCCCTGATCGCCGGCCCCCTGATCTTCCTCCTTTTCCCGGACAACACCCTGGAAAATATCCGGCGATTGCTCGTGAATGGCCGAAATTACACCACAGGAATCGGCTTCAAATTTATAGGCCGAACGTGTATAACCAATATCTGTCAGCACCCGGCGAACGGTCTGCTGGATGTCGACCCAGGCGTTTGTCCGAACTTCGCCGCTAACAAACACCAAACCCGTGGTTACCAAAGTTTCGCATGCGACCTTTGAAGTCGTATCCTGCCGCAGGAATTCATCCAGCAAGGCATCCGAGATCTGGTCGGCTATTTTATCGGGATGTCCCTCTGATACAGACTCGGAAGTAAACAAATATCTCATGTGATTACGTTTTAAGATGCGCAAAGGTAATGAATTCTTAGTGATTATGATGGGCAGGAAAGGGAGGTCAAAGTGTCATCTGCCGGAATACTTCCTCCAGGCTTTTTTGCTTTTGTTCAATGGATAAGAGGACAAGCTTGTTTTGTACAGCAAACTGAAAAATATCGGGACGTATGTCGCGCGTACTGCGGGTAAATATCCGATAACCGGTTGCAGACTCTTTTACCACATCCATAATTCCGTCAATCTTCTTGATCTTTTCCAAGTCCACGGCCTTGTCAAATTCAGCCCATACAACACCACTGGCCTTATTGAGTAACCGCACTTCGCCCGTGGGGGCATCGGCCATGATCCTTCCCTGGCTGATAATAATCACCCGGTTGCATACTGCCTCTACTTCCTGCATAATATGAGTGGATAGTATGACTGTTTTTTCCTTGCCAATCTCTTTAATTAGCTGGCGTATCTCAACCAGCTGGTTCGGATCGAGCCCGGAAGTGGGTTCATCCAGGATAAGCACCCTGGGATCGTGTATTAATGCCTGTGCAAGTCCGACACGCTGCCGGTATCCCCTGGAAAGGGCTCCGATTGTTTTTTTGTATTCGGCCGTAAGCCCTGTCAGCTCTATCATCTCTTCCACCCTTTCCTTGCCCCTGTTTCCAAGGCCGTATAGCCCGGCAACAAAATACAGGTATTCTTTTACATACATATCCAGGTACAGGGGATTGTGTTCCGGAAGATAGCCTACATTCTGTTTTACATCCAGCGGACTATGGGCAACATCATAATTACAAACACGCACATTGCCTGAACTTTGAGGCAAGTAGCAGGCAATGATCTTCATCATGGTGGATTTGCCTGCACCGTTTGGTCCCAGCAGGGCCGCCACTTCACCCTGGTCAATGTTGAAAGACACCTGATCCAGGGCCATTTGCTGCCCGTATACCTTACTGACCTTATCCGCTATAACCGACATAATACATTGCGTATTTGTGCGAATTTAGTAATTTTATCACTTCAGGCCTTTGACCAACTAACCTAAACAACTAAACAACTCAACAACCAAACAATATATTATACCCTTGGAAGGAATTGTTACAAAATCCACCGGAAGCTGGTACCGGGTCATAACAACAAAAGGCCATGCTGTCGATTGTCGTTTGCGCGGCAAACTGAAAATTGCTGGTTCAAAGGCCACCAACCCCGTTGCCGTGGGCGATAAGGTGGTTTTTCGTATGGAGGATGGCAATTCCACAGGGATTATTGAGGAGATACTCGACCGGAAAAATTATATCATCCGGAAAGCAACCAAATTATCCAGGCAAACCCATGTAATTGCTGCCAATATCGATCAGGCCGTCATCATTGTGACCCTGGCATTACCCAGGACCTCCACCGGTTTTATCGACCGCTTTCTGGTTACCTGTGAAGCATACAGTATTCCAGCCTGTATCATATTCAACAAACTAGACCTGATAACCACACCCGGCGACAAAGCCAAACTGGAGGAGCTAAGCCGGATGTACACACTGATTGGTTATCCGTGCCTTTCTGTTTCTGCCACCGAAAAAACACATACTGATCAGTTCGACACCCTGCTCAAGAACAAAATTTCATTGCTGGCAGGCCATTCAGGGGTAGGCAAATCTGCACTGATCAATGCCATCGAGCCCGGGTTCGACCTGAAAGTACAAGCCGTTTCGAAAATGCATAAAAAAGGCCGTCACACTACGACCTTCGCAGAAATGTTCAAATTATCCAATGGCGGACACATCATTGATACACCTGGAATCAAAGAATTCGGTCTGGTCAATTTTGAAGCCTGGGAATTGTGTCATTACTTTCCTGAGATGCGCCGTTTCTTTAACCAGTGCCGTTACGACAACTGCACCCATTATAACGAGCCCGGCTGCCGGGTCAAAGAGGAAGTAAGCCGGGGAAACATCCATATCGGACGCTATGAGAACTATCTCAATATTTTGTTGGGAGAAGATACTAGAAGAAGCAATTAGTAGTTAGTAATTAGTAATTAGTATTAATTTATTACAGATTGGTTTTAATATGAGGGTTGTTGTTCAGAAGGTTGAAAGGGCGGCGGTGGAGATTGAAGGAAAGATCCATGCATCTATCGGGCAGGGCTTGTTGGTGCTTTTAGGAGTGGAAGATGCCGATACCCATGAGGACATTGACTGGCTGGTTGGCAAGATTTCCCGCTTAAGGGTCTTTGACGACGAAAACGGGGTAATGAACCTTTCCATCCGGGATGCCGGGGGTGAATTCATGGTCATCAGCCAGTTTACCCTGCATGCCAGTACAAAGAAAGGCAACCGTCCTTCGTATATCCGGGCTGCCAAACCGGAACATGCCATCCCCATGTACGAGGCATTTATTGAAAGCCTGGAAAAAGAAAGTACTTGTCGCGTATGCTCGGGTGAATTTGGGGCCTATATGAAAATATCACTGGTCAATGACGGACCAGTGACCATAGGTGTCGACAGCAAGAACAGGGAGTAAAAAAACAGTTTCAGTAAGCCCACTTCATCCATATGGCACCCCAGGTAAACCCGCCGCCAAAAGCCGTCAGAATAATATTGTCGCCTTTCTTCAACTGGTTTTCATAATCCCACAAACAGAGCGGTATGGTGGCATTTGTGGTGTTTCCATAATTATTGATGTTGACCATGACCTTCTCTGCCGGTATACCCATGTGCCTGCCTGTGGCCTCAATAATACGCATATTGGCCTGGTGGGGTACCAGCCATGCGATATCGTCAGACCTTAAATTATTGTTATGCATCACTTCCAGGGATATGCCTGCCATCTTGGTCACAGCAAATTTAAATACCGCCTGACCTTCCTGGTATACATAGTGTTCACGCGCATCTATCGTTTCATGTGATGGAGGTTTGAGCGACCCCCCGGCTTTCATTCGCAAGTGAACATGACCTGCCCCATCGGTCTCAAACCGGTGGTCCATTACGCCGAGTGCTTCGGTAGTGGGTTCAAGCAACACCGCGCAGGCTGCATCACCAAACACTACACACGTTTGGCGGTCGGCATAGTCGACAATCGATGACATCTTGTCGGCACCCACAACCACTGCCTTCTTGTATTTACCCGACTCAACCAGGCTGGCTGCTGTACCCAGTGCATATATAAAACCCGAACAAGCCGCGTTCAAATCATAGCTGAATGCATTCCTGATGCCGGCTTTATGGCTGATCAGGTTACCTGTCGCAGGGAATTTCATGTCGGGGGTGACCGTAGAGCAAATCAACAAGTCTACATCATCCGGGCTGTTACCGCTTTTTTCAAGCAGGCCCCTTGCCGCTTCAGCACCCATATCAGATGTGGCAAGGCCTTCGCCTTTCAGTATCCTTCTTTCTTTGATGCCGGTACGTGTAGAAATCCATTCATCGGTAGTATCTACCATCCGTTCCAACTCCTGGTTGGTCAGCACATAGTCCGGCAAGTGGCCGTGCACTGCAGTTATTGCGGCTTTAATCTGCATCATGGCAAAAAATTAAAATAACATTATTCTTCTTCGTCCGGGAAATACCGCCTTTTTCTGTACTGATCCATGGCATACCTGATATGGTCTGCAATACCTGCTTCATATACGGTTTTTGAATGCAGGATCATACTCTTTATGGCCACATCATTGGATATGCCATGCCCGACAAGCACAGTTGAGTTAATGCCTAATATCGGGGTCCCCCCATATTGTTCATAATTGAAACGGGCAAAAAAATCATCCATCAGGCCCCGTTTTACCAGCAGGCGAAACATGGCCTCCATATTTTTCAGTACGATATTTCCGGTAAAACCATCACAAACCACCACATCCACTTTATCCTTAAAAAAATCACGGCTTTCAACGTTCCCAATAAAATGGTAGTCACTGTTATCTTTCATCAGGCGATAGGCAGACTGGCACAGCAAACTCCCTTTGTCCTCTTCTTTCCCGATATTCAATAAACCGACTTTGGGACTTTGAATTTCATACACATACTTTGCATAAATGGAACCAAGTAAGCCAAACTGGTATAATACATCCGGTTTGCTATCGGGATTAGTGCCCACATCGATCAGCACCCCCACTCTTCCGTTTTCTTTTGGAATGATGGACGTGGTGGCCGGCCTGATAATCCCCTGTACGGCATTGACGCTATAAATGGAGCCCACCAGCATGGCCCCGGTATTTCCGGCGCTGGAAAAAGCATCAATCTCCTTTGATTTGAGCATTTGAAATCCAAGGGTAATGCTGGAATCGGGTTTTTGTGCAAAGGCTTTGGTGGGGGACTCCCCCATATGGATTACTTCCGGGGCATGCACAATATCAAATAATCCGGCATCCACACTTTTTTTATCCAAAAGCTTATGAATGGCCTGCTCATTCCCGATCAAAACAATCCGGTCGCCTTCAGGCAATTCTTTTTGTGCAAGTATTGCACCCGAAACAGTTGCTTCCGGAGCAAAGTCACCACCCATTATATCAAAACCAATATTCATTACAATTGTGTTGATGAGAAAATAAAGGGTTAGAAAAGTGCCTGTTACTCGGCAGAAGTTTTTTCAACGGCCATTTTACCCCTGTAAAAACCACACTCGGGACATACCCGGTGCATTAATCTGGCTGTTCCGCAATTGGAACAAGTGGTCAGGGAGGGCTCAACGGCTTTATAGTGGGTGCGCCTTTTATCCCTGCGCGTTTTTGATATTTTACTCTTTGGATGTGCCATAACAACGATGGTTTATAAATGTTTCTGATTTTTCTTATTGAAGCGAAGCTTTTTTAAAGCTTCAAAGGGAGAACCATCCGGTAACTCATTATGATCAGTCTGTTTGTTACCGGGCGAAAGCGCTTCTGCACGTTTGAGCATATCCTGGTCACAACCGCTGGTGCCATCTTCCTTATCGGAGTGAATCCGGCGCAGCGGCAGGCCAAGGTGCAAAAACTCATACACATAATGGGATACGTCAAAGTATCTGTCGCCGTGTGGAATTACAACCACCTCCTCGCTTGGCTCACTGTATTCTTCCCCAAACTTCACATAAATCATGTGTTGTTGGTCTACCGGCTCCCTGTAATTTTCCAGGCAACGGTCACAAAACAGTTCCACCCAACCTTTGAAGACAAATTCAAATACCAGCATATTGTCTTCCTTCTCCATATTCAGGTCAAGAAGGACCTTTCCCTGAGCGATCTCAGACTGTTCAAAACAATCAAAAAAGGCAGAACCTATATCAAATGAAAACATATGCTTTTCATTCGAAAGGCCTGTAAATCCTATTTTATATGATTGCAGAGTTTCCACGCGACTGGCCGGTTAAATAAAGGGTGCAAAGATAAAACAAAAGTCCGAAAAAAAAAGCTTTTGTCCGATTAATCATATGCGCAGGGACAAAGAGATGTGTAAAACAAGGCTTTATTTGAATGCTTTCTCAGGCAAACCATCCCCGTCGAGTTTAAGTCGCCGGAAATAATCCGGAACTTCTTTGCCACACAGTGCATCAACATATAACCTGGCCAGGTATTGTCCCAACATAAAACCCTGCCCGCGAAAACCAAGGAAAAGCCCTTGTTCCACATCAACAATCATCCGGGGTTCAATATAATAACCTGCCCACAGGGCCTGAAAGCCAACGGCAGATATTTCAGGGATCCAGTCAACAAAGACTTCTGAAATGATTTCGGCAAATTCCCTGGAATTGATCTTTATATCCTTGTCTGTTTCATAAGGTTCAACCAGTGGAGAGGCACAGCCAATTACCTGTCCTGTATCGCCCAGTTGCTGTCCGTATACAGCGGCAAAACCCTTATACTGACGCCGGTCGATAAGCATGCTGAGCGGATTGCCATTGATGCCGAGCATGGGCAACCTGCGGGTAATGAACGCCTGATGTTTTACAGGATACAAACCTGTTTCCATACCCATTTTTTTTGCAAAAGCGGCGCCCTGATCACCCATGGCATTGATAAAAACCGGGGTATGATATTCGACATACGCACCGTCATGGGTCCGCACAATGGCCTTGTAAACATCCCCGTTCTTTGAAACATCAATCAGCCTGGTGTCTTCCATCAAGGTGCCACCCTTGTTGATGCCTATTTGGCGCAATACCTCAATAACCTTTCCGGGAGTGGCCTGCCAGCACTCACTGGTTTTTAAAGCGGCCAGGTATTTTTTATTGTGGTCGTTGAAAAATGGGGATATCTCTTTTTTAAAATCCCCGGGACTGATCATTTTGGCCCTCTGCCAGGCCATGGATGCCTCCAGGGCTTTGTACATAGCTTCATCATGGGCAAAGGTCACATAATTAATCAGGCGGAAATCGATATTCCCATGTCCCTGTAATTCACAGAACAAGTCAAGGTTATGCCGGGCAATATCTGTCAGTTCAGGCAGGCTGAACACAGGCCGGCCACCGGCAATATTTCTCCAGGAGCTGCCAAAACCGTGGTTGATCATAAGCGGCTCATAACCTGCTTCGGCCAGGAAGCGAAACAAGGCACTGCCACCAATTCCGCCACCGGCTATCAGCGCTTTGGTCTCTATTATCTGCCTGGCTTTGCGGCTTAAGCCGGTAATAACCTGGTCATGTGCCGCAGAGGGGTACATCTCCCCGATGGTGATCTGGTTCGACATGGGCGCCCTGGGTGTAGACCCGCCAATCAACTGAACCCCAAGGGGTCGTAAACTCATTTTCAATCGTTGGATGCAGCGTTTTCCACGGCAAGGGCCCATGCCCAGGTGAGTGGTATGTTTGATTTCTTCAACAGAAACATATTTTCTTTTTCCGATCACCTGCAACACATCCTCAAATGCCACATCATCGCAATGACACATAAAAAATTCCTCTCCGCGGGTTTCGCTGTAAGGTTTTATGTTGAGTGGTTCAGGGTAATCCCTTTTAATGATGAACCCGCGAACCCTCAACTGGTCTTTCCGGGGCATGTCACCGGCTTTGATGCGCGCAATATGTGTGAGATTCTCCTTGCGCAGCACGCGTTGAATGACGCCTTCGCCAAGTATCTTTGCATGATTGTCAACCAGGTAGACCTCTTCGCCGGCTTCCATATCAAACTCAATGGGCAAAAAGAAGATGCCCCGTTTGAGGTTGTATCCAAAAACAGCCAGGCCCGGACACTGGAACACGCAATCCATACAACCCACACATTTTTCAAAATCAATGTGGGGGGCTGTGATGGTCGAAGATTTGGTAATGGCTCCGTATTTACAGGCAAAAGCACAGGGGTTACATGCAAAGCCATGCAAGCAATCGATAATAACAAAAGGCTTGCCCATACGCTCTTCATCAGGCAAATACGCCTCTTCCAGTACCCTTACAGGATGTTGTTGAGAATCAATATATTCTTTCGAGACCAACAGGTAGTCGTTGTAACTGAAGCGATGCTTCATGTTATCCAGGATCTCATAAGCCACTTGTTTGCCACGAAGTACGGCGCTTGTTCCCTCTCCAATGCGGATGGCGTCGCCTGCACCATAGCATTTGCGGCCAAACATCTCCCGGCCTTTTTCAAGCAATACATCATCGGGCATCAGCCCGGTACAGATGTTGATGGCATCAATGCCGCCAATCACTTTTTCCGTTCCTCCGATGGGTTTAAAATCACGGGCCTCAGCCACCACGGCGGCCGAAATTCCATCCCCCCTGTCATTGGGCAGGGCTTCCAGAATCATATGCGAAAGTAATACAGGAATGCCCAGCCGCCTGACCCGGTTGGCCTGAACGGGGAAACCTCCTTCATGCGGAAGCGCTTCTATAATGGCCTTGACCCTCGCCCCGGCCTGGGTCAGCTGATAACTGGTCAAATAACCAATGTTTCCGGCACCAACTGTCAGCACATTCTTTCCGAGGAGGGTTAATTCTGTATTCATCATCTTCTGGATGACAGCTGCGGTATAGACGCCAGGCAGGTCATCATTGTGGAAAGTCGGCAGAAAAGGAACAGCACCCGTAGCCACCACAAAGTGCTCACAATCGATGTAAAATATTTCCCGGGTCTTGAAATCTTTAACCGCCACCCGGTTGCCTTCAAATATATCCCATACAGTACTGTTGAGCATGATGCCGTCATGCTTTTCCCCTGCCAGTGTTTTGGAGATTTCAAACCCACGCATCCCTCCGTATTTTTTCTCTTTTTCGAAAAAGAAAAACTGGTGGGTCTGCATATTAAACTGTCCGCCGATCTCCGCATTGCTGTCTACCACGGTATTATTAATCCCATATTCATTCAGCACCTCGCGTACAGCCAAACCGGCAGGACCCGCCCCAACAATCACAACCTGTGTTTTGAATACACGCAGGCCCTGCGATTTTAGAAATACGACAGGGTCCGACACGTAATCACGGGGGATCTCCGACACGGTTTGCACATCATCTACCGGTGTGATACATATGCGCTTGACCTCTCCATCAACAAGCATTTCGCATGCACTGCATTTACCAATGCCGCATTCAAGGCTTCGGCTGCGGTTTTTTACACTATGACTGTGAATAGGGTAGCCGGCCTGATGCAAGGCGGCCGCTATGGTAAAGCCTTTGTCACCAATAATTTTCTCCCCATTAAATAAAAAACTGTATTTTTCTGTGTTCCCGATCTGAATAATCGGGTGCTTATCAATCCTGTACATAAAACTTTATTATCTGTTCTCTTTGCCATCCTGAGCGCCAGCTAAGCACCCTGTTAGCACACAAACTCACACACCCGGCAAAGGTAAACATTTAAAAAATCGGTTTTTTGCTTATCTTAGCATATTATGAAAAAATACATCACCATCATCTCAGTATTTTTGTTTCTGGGTATTGCTGCACTTTTGTTCAGGGTGGGGTCACGCAGCATGACGCCCGATCCCGGGAATGCGGCCGCTGGCCTGGAAGCAATCTCAAACAATGGCAACATGGAAATTGGCGAGTTGATCAACCTGCCCCAACCCGTTCTGGAAGGACAGGTGAGTGTTGAAGAAGCTCTTCGCCTGCGACGCTCCATTCGCAGATACAGCAGCGAAGCTTTGCAACTGCACGAACTGGCACAGTTATTATGGTCAGCCCAGGGCATTACCAATGAACGCGGGTTCAGGACCGCCCCATCGGCAGGGGCCACCTTTCCGCTGGAGGTCTTTGTGGTGGCAAACAACGTGGAGGATCTCACACAGGGCATCTATCACTACCATCCGCATGACCACCAACTGGAGTTTTTGCGCGAAGAGGATGTTTCCAGACCTCTTTTCAGGGCTT
>PXAA01000139.1 GCA_003567205.1 Bacteroidales bacterium | reverse complement strand
GCGTATATACAGACCATGACAAGCCCAAATATTATGTGCTTGACATGTTCCCGTACCCTTCGGGTGCCGGCTTGCACGTGGGGCATCCCCTGGGCTATATCGCCTCGGATATTTATGCCCGCTATAAGCGGCAGCAGGGCTTCAATGTGTTGCATCCCATGGGATATGATGCCTATGGTCTGCCGGCCGAACAATATGCCATCCAAACCGGGCAACATCCGGCCATCACCACCGAAAACAATATAAAGCGGTACCGTGAGCAGCTCAACAAAATCGGCTTTTCATTTGACTGGGACCGGGAGGTGCGCACCTGCGACCCGGATTATTACAAATGGACCCAGTGGACCTTTATCCGGCTTTTTAATCATTATTATAACAACAAGACCCGCCGTGCTGAACCCGTCAGCGATCTGGAAAAGGTGTTTTCACGCAGTGGCAACGTGGATGTGGATGCGGCCTGCGGGGAAGTCACATTGTTTACAGCCGTTGAATGGCTGAAAATGAATGAGAAACAGCGCAGGGACATGCTGATGCATTACCGCCTGGCTTATCTTGCCGATACCTTTGTGAACTGGTGCCCAAGACTGGGTACGGTGCTGGCCAACGATGAGGTCAGGGAGGGGTATTCTGTGCGCGGCGGTCATCCGGTGGAGCGTAAACGAATGAAACAGTGGTTTTTGCGTATCACAGCCTATGCGGAGCGTTTGCTCGAAGGTTTGGAGCAAATAGACTGGAGTGATTCGCTGAAGGAGATCCAGAAAAACTGGATCGGGCGCTCAGATGGGGCCGCCATCTTTTTTCGCCTGAAAGACCACGAAGAAAGCATCGAAGTGTTTACCACCAGGCCCGACACCATTTTTGGGGCAACATTTATGGTGCTGGCCCCCGAACATGAACTCACCAAACGCATTACCACCGATGCCTATCGCAAACAGGTGAAAGATTATGTAAAAAAAGCAGCAAGCAAGTCAGACCGCGAACGCATGGCGGAGGTAAAAACGGTTTCCGGGCAGTTTACCGGTGGTTATGCCGTAAATCCTTTTACCGGCAAAGACATTCCCGTATATATAGCGGATTATGTGTTGGCGGGTTACGGCACCGGAGCCATCATGGCTGTACCCGGGCACGACAGCCGCGACCATGCTTTTGCCAGCCACTTTGACCTGCCCATTGTGGAGGTGGTTACCGGTGGCGACATTACGCAGTCGTCGTACGATGATAAGGAAGGCACACTGGTCAATAGCGGATTCATCAACGGGATGGATGTGCCAACCGCAATCAATGCGGTAACGCAAAGACTCGAAGAAAAAAACATCGGACAGGCCCGGGTGAACTACCGCCTGCGCGATGCCATCTTTAGCCGGCAGCGTTACTGGGGAGAGCCTTTCCCCGTGTATTACAAAGATGGCATTCCTTACGTTATGGATGAATCGGAACTACCCCTGAAGTTGCCGGCAGTGGACAAATACCTGCCTACTGAAACGGGCGAGCCGCCCCTGGCCCGGGCCAAAAACTGGCAGACCAAAGAGGGTTATCCGCTCGAATGCAATACAATGCCCGGTTTTGCTGGTTCCAGCGCCTATTATATAAGGTATATGGATCCACACAACAACCAGCAGTTGGTGTCGAAAGAAGCCGTATCTTACTGGGAAAATGTAGACCTTTATGTTGGTGGCGCCGAACATGCCACCGGTCATCTGATCTATTCACGCTTCTGGAACAAGTTTTTGTTCGACATCGGGGTGGTGGTCAAAGACGAACCCTTCAAAAAGCTTATCAACCAGGGCATGATCCAGGGCCGGTCAAACTTTGTTTACCGGGTCAAAGGCTCCAAACGTTTTGTTTCCTATGGCCTGAAAGATCAATACAACACCATGCCTATTCATGTGGATGTGAACATTGTGAACAATGACATTTTGGATGTGGAGGCCTTTAAGCAATGGAACCCGGAATACAAGGATGCAGAATTCATCCTGGAAGACGGGCAATTTGTTTGTGGCTGGGAGGTGGAAAAGATGTCCAAGTCGTTCCACAATGTGGTGAACCCCGACGACCTGATAGAAAAGTACGGGGCTGACACATTGCGTTTGTATGAGATGTTCCTGGGGCCCATCGAGCAGGCAAAACCCTGGGACACCAAGGGCATTGAAGGCGTGTTCCGTTTTATACGCAAGCTTTGGCGGCTATTCCATGGCCCCGGTAATGCCCCGGATATCTCTGATGCCCCTGCAAGCGAAGCTGAAAAAAAGGTGCTCCACAAATGCACCAAAAAGGTGAGCGAAGACATCGAACGCTTCTCGTTCAATACCGCGGTAAGTGCCTTTATGGTATGCGTCAATGAATTGACCGATAAAAAGTGTAACAAACGTGAGGTCCTTGAACCACTGAGCATCATGGTGGCTTCCTTTGCCCCGCATATCGGGGAAGAACTCTGGCACCTGCTCGGGCACCGGGAGAGCGTGGCGGTGGCACCTTTCCCTGCATGGGATGATCAGTTGGTGAAAGACGACATGGTGCTTTATCCGGTTTCCTTCAACGGAAAAACCCGCTTCAAGATGGAATTGCCTGCCGGCAGCAGCAGGGAAGAAGTGGAACAGGCGGTGCTGGCCGCCCCGGAAGCACAAAAATGGTTGCAGGGCCCGCCCAAAAAAGTAATTGTGGTACCCGGAAAAATTGTAAACATCGTTGTGTAACCATGCGTTATGTGCTAAACAGGTGGCAGAAAACCCTTCGGTACCCGGCCATGGTACTGGCTGCTGTCCTTATAGGTGCTGCGGCCTTTTCCGTCGTCCATGCCACGACAACAAACACACGCCACGTGGTGAATCATGTGTTTAAACAAGGCGAGATATTGGTATTTCGGGCCATGTATTATAGCCGGCTGACAGGGAATGTGCCGGCGGGCGATGTCAGCCTGGAAATACAGCCTGAAAGTACTGTTGTGAATGGGCAGGAATGCATGCATGTGGTGGGCCTTGCCAACACACGTGGGGTGTTCAACCTTTTCTTTAAAGTTGAAAACATTTACGAAACATTTATTAGTAAAGAGGCATTGGCGCCTGTTCGGTTTTCGAGGAATATCCGTGAAGGCCGTTACCGGCGTGAGGACAATGTGGCATTTGACCTCAGCAACCGCCTGGCCACCAGCGAACGCGACACCATTTCCACCAGCCCCTATATCCAGGATGTTCTTTCGATCTTTTATTATTTCCGCACCTTTGATATGGATACTTTGTCGCCGGGCGAATATTTCATGGTCGATTTTTACCTGAGAGATTCGGTGTATGTGAGCCGGGTGATGTACGAGGGCAGGGAACAGGTCACCACCAGCCTGGGTACATTTAACACCCTCCGGTTCAAACCCGAAATGCAGAAAGGAACGTCCTTTGAACAACGTTATCCCATGACCCTCTGGTTGTCGGACGATCGAAACCGGATCCCCATCCGTCTGGAGTCCGGTATGGTGGTGGGCAATGCCCGTTTCGACCTGGATGCCTTCGGGGGGTTGCGCCACGATCTTAACTCCTTTGTGCCCCGACCGTGAATTAGTGCCGCCCTCCTTGTTGTACCCCGCGCCGCCCGCGTGCCGCCCTCCTTGTTGTACCCCGCGCCGCCCGCGTGCCGCCCTCCTTGTTGTACCCCGCGCCGCCCGCCCCGATGGCGCCATGCACGTGTAAAGCGACAATTTTGCAATTTATTCATTACTTTTGGACAAACATTGAGCCCCTTAATCATGAGATGTATAAGAACAATCCCTGTGTTGCTGATGATGGCGGCTTTGCTTTTTGCCGGATGCGACAGTGAAAGCGGGGGTGATCGCGATAAGTTCCTCGGCCGCTATGAGGTGCAGGAACAAAGTTTGGAAACCTTTTCGCCCCGTGCCGATTATGAGGTAAGGATACGAAAGGATCTGGGCACGGAATACATGGTGGTTATCAGTAATTTTTATAATTACGATGTGGATGTGTTGGCCATTGTGGAGGGCAATGAACTGGAGGTGTACCCGCAGACACACAATATTTTTGAATTTGAAGGCACCGGACATCTCAGCGGCAGCATCATCATCATGGATTACACCGTGACCTCAGTGCAGGAGGGCTCGGATTTCTTTGACCGGCTGCGGGCGGAGATGACGTTGAAAGAGTAACTGCGGGTTAAACGGCGCGATCTTTACAAAATAAAAAAGCGGACCGGCGCAATGCCAGTCCGCTTTGTGAATATATAGCGGGTTGATTGATTACATCATTCCACCCATTCCGCCCATGCCCGGGTTCATCGGAGGCATGTCGGGTTTTTCTTCCGGGATGTCGGCCAGCACACATTCGGTAGTGAGCAACATACCGGCAATAGAGGCGGCATTCTCGAGTGCCACGCGGGTTACCTTGGTGGGGTCGATCACGCCTGATTCGTAAAGGTTTTCATAGACTTCGGTACGCGCGTTGAAGCCGAAATCGTCCTTGCCTTCTTTTATTCTCTGAACCACGATGGACCCTTCCACGCCGGCATTTTCCACAATTATGCGCAAAGGTTCTTCCAGGGCCCTGCGTACGATCACCACACCTGTGTTTTCATCGGCATTGTCGCCTTTGAGTTTTTCCAGTGCTTCAAGGGCGCGGATGTATGCGATACCGCCACCGGGCACAATGCCTTCTTCAACGGCAGCGCGGGTGGCGTGCAATGCATCGTCGAAGCGGTCTTTCTTTTCCTTCATCTCTACCTCACTGGCAGCACCTACATAGATTACTGCCACACCGCCGGCCAGCTTGGCCAGGCGCTCCTGAAGCTTCTCCTTGTCATAGTCGCTGGTTGTATTTTCTATCTGGGCATTGATCTGGTTGATGCGGGCCTTGATGTTTTCTTTGTCGCCTTTGCCACTTACAATGGTGGTGTTGTCTTTGTCAATGGTTACCTTTTCGGCGGTCCCCATATGCGACAGGTCAGCGTTTTCCAGCTTGTAGCCTTGTTCTTCGCTGATCACCGTACCACCTGTCAAAATGGCGATGTCTTCCAGCATGGCTTTGCGACGGTCGCCAAATCCGGGTGCTTTTACAGCGGCGATTTTCAGCGAACCGCGAAGTTTGTTCACCACCAGGGTGGCCAAAGCTTCACCGTCAACGTCTTCGGCAATGATCAGCAAGGGCTTGCCTGCCTGGACCACTTTTTCCAGTACCGGCAAAAAGTCCTTCATGATACTGATCTTTTTGTCAAAAACAAGGATGTAGGGATCTTCAAAAACCACTTCCATCTTTTCGGTGTCGGTAACAAAATACGGGCTTATAAAGCCACGGTCAAACTGCATACCTTCTACTACCTGCACACTGGTTTCTGTGCCTTTGGCTTCTTCGATGGTGATTACGCCTTCTTTTTTTACTTTCGACATGGCCTCGGCAATGAGCTTGCCAATGGAGTGGTCGTTGTTTGCCGAAATGGTACCCACCTGCTCGATCTTTTCAATGCTGTCGCCCACTTCTTTCGATTGTTTGCGAAGATGTTTGATCACTTCAGTCACTGCCTTGTCGATGCCGCGTTTGAGGTCCATGGGATTGGCTCCGGCAGCTACGTTTTTCAGTCCGGTTTGAATGATGGATTGTGCCAGAACAATAGCTGTAGTAGTTCCGTCACCGGCTACATCGGCTGTTTTGCTGGCCACTTCTTTGACCATTTGGGCACCCATATTTTCAACCGGGTTTTCCAGTTCAATTTCTTTTGCAACGGTTACACCGTCTTTCGAAATATAGGGTGCGCCAAATTTCTTGTCCATGATCACGTTCCGGCCTTTTGGGCCCAGGGTTACCTTAACGGCATTCGATAGTTTGTCAACGCCTTTCTTTAAAGCATTTCTTGCTTCCAGGTTGAACGTTATGTCTTTTGCCATGATGTTTTCTTTTTTTTATTGGGTTATGTAATAATTTTTTTTGATTTAAACGACGGCATATATATCCGATTCGCGCATGATCAGATAATCATTGCCTTCGAAAGTAAGTTCTGTTCCGGAATACTTGCCGTACAACACCTTATCACCTACTTTTACGGTGATGGGATTGTCTTTGGTACCCTGACCAACTGCAATGATGGTACCCATTTGCGGTTTTTCTTTGGCGGTGTCGGGAATGATGATGCCGCCTGAAGTCTTCTCTTCGGCTGGCGCAGGCTCTACCAATACGCGATCAGCCAAAGGTTTGATGTTTACTTTTGTCATTTTCTCTGGTTTTTATTAGTTAGACAATTATGATTTGTTTGGACTGTGCTTGCTTTGTTGCCATGAGCGACATCTCATATATTGTGCCAAAGCCTTAAATAGGGAGGGGGTTTGTCAAAATTGCATAAATCTGGCAGAAGAATAAAAAAAAGTGTCAGAACGGTATGCCATTCTGACACTTTTTGCGGGGGCCCGTATTCATAATTAATTGTCGATGTCCGGAATTTGTTCCAGATCCTGAATGTCTTCGGGGATGGCCCGTGCAGGCGGACGCTCAAAGTCCATCGGCGGCAGATCAGATGCCGGTATAAGGTCGCGCACCTCACTTTGTGCCGCTTCCTGTATCTGGGCACGGGGTATTACAAAATTAGAGCTCAGTGTCAATGCAAAAAGTACAATGGCCAGCGTCCAGGTGGTTTTTTCAAGAAAATCGGTGGTCTTTCTGACACCCATAACCTGGTTGCTGGAAGAAAAATTGGATGCCAGCCCGCCTCCTTTGGAATTCTGGACCAGCACAATCAACACCAGCAAGATGCAGGTGACGAGAATCAATACAGAGATTAATACAAAAGTGCCCATTTTATGTTTAATTTAGTTGGTTTCTTCTTGAATAGATTTGATTTTTTTTGCAAAGTAACTGCTTTTTTCGGGAAACATCAAACTTAATTTTTTATAAATGGCGATGCCCCTGTCTGTTTTCCCTTGTTTTACAAGTAATTCCGCCAGAGTCTCGCTGACCAGTTCAGGATGGTCTTCGATACTTTCGGGCGACAATTGGCCAGCGGGGATGTCGTCAGGATTTGGTTTAATTCGCGGCTGCTCTGACAGGAAGCGATCGATGATGGCTTGCTTGTCAACCACTTTTTGCTGTTTCTCCTTGTTCTGCGTTCCGTCTCCGGTAACACCGGCTTCTTCTTCAGATCCGTCTGTGTTTTGCGCAGCCGCTGCCTGGGCCAGTATTTTTTCTGCGGCATCAGCTGTAGACCGTATGTTTTCTTTGCTGCTCCTTTTTGCGGGTTTCTTTTCTTTACTTTCTGTTTCGCCCGATATAAGGATCCGGTAAATGCGGCGGTCAGGGGCACAGGCTTCGGCCTTCCTGATTTCATTCCCGGCTGCTTCATGGCCGGTGTTTTGTAGCGCTTTGGCATAAAGCATCCGCAGGGGCTGCGAATAAGGATACTTCTTTACTGCACGCTGAAAAAACCTGACCGCTTTTTTGTCCAGTTCTTTGTTTTTCCTTATGTAATCAGAGAAAGTACGCCTCATGTTGATTGTTGGTTTACCAGTTTACGACGGCCTGGTTGAAAATGTCTTCAGCAAGTTCTTTTACGATGACTTCGATCGCATCGTTTTCGATCTGGGCCAGGCTCAGGTTGCTGTCATAGTCGTAATAACGCGAAAAAGATCGCTGAAACTCCGATTCATCGTCAAACTCATTGAAAAATGATACCCTGACTGAGACGGTCAAACGATTCATGGCGGCACGGTCGTCGCCGGTAATGGCAATGGGCTCGGTACGGTAATCTGTAATACTGCCTTCAAAATGCAAATGACCGATGCCTTCAACCATGCGCAGGTTGGTTTGCCGGGTAAATATATTCTGCAGTTCCTCAGTGAACTGTTGGCTCAGGGTTGGCTGCACAAGGGGTGCATCATTCGGGAAATAATCAACCGAAATGGTTTGTGCCCGCGGCGGGATACTGGCTCCGGTAAAGGAATAAACACCACAGCCCCAAAGCAGCAAGCTGGCCATTACAGCCAGCATCCAACGGATATGTTTTTTAATGAATGTTTGCATCATCCTGTCTGGTTCAAGCTGCAAAGTTAATGAAAATCCCTGATTTTTGCCACCCTGCTTTTTGGGGTTTACACGTTTGGGCCTCCATGTAAATCCTGGTTTCTGCCACCCTGTTTTATGGGGTTTGCGCGCTCAGGACTCCTTTTCATCAAATCTTGTACTCTTTGATTTTCCGGTACAATGTACGTTCTGAAATGCCCAGCTCCCTGGCTGCTTTTTTACGCCGGCCCGCATGTTTTTGCAAAGCCTTTTCAATGAGGTCCTTTTCTTTTTCCTGAATGGAAAGGCTCTCCTCCACATATTCGTGCGGCGCCTCTTCATAACTTTCCACCAAATCGTCATCGTGCACTTCGCGGCTTATACCTGCCGGTTCTTCCTGGTATACCTGCGGAACATCCCTGTCTTTTGACAATTTTTCAATAAGGTGGGCATGTTCCTCCTGAAAGCTTCTGGAAACCTGTCCGTCTTCAAGCATCTGCATGATGATCTTCTTCATGTCGGTAATGTCGCGCTTCATTTCGAACAACAGCTTATAGAGGATCTCCCGTTCATTCAGCCCGCTGACCTCACCCTGCCGGTTGTTGAAAAGCACCGGAAGGGGGTTGTAGGGTTCACTGGGCAGGTATTTGGTGATGGCCCCGGCGGTAATATGCCGCTCTTTTTCAATCACAGAAAGTTGTTCGGCCAGGTTTTTCAACTGACGTACATTGCCCGACCAGCGGTGGTCTATCAGCAATTGTTCTGCTTCATGCGTCAGCTGAAGGGGCGGCATGCGGTACTTCTCTGCAAAGTCGGCCGAAAATTTTTTAAAGAGCATGATAATGTCTTCCTTGCGCTCGCGCAGGGCGGGTACCTTAATGGGAACGGTATTCAGGCGGTAATACAAGTCTTCACGGAACTTGCCTGAGGCAACAGCCTGCTGCAGGTCCATATTGGTGGCCGCCACCACCCGGACATCGGTTTTCATTACCTTTGAAGCCCCCACCTTGATGAATTCGCCGGTTTCCAGGATACGCAGAAGCCTTACCTGGGTCAGCAGAGGCAGTTCCGCCACCTCATCCAGAAAAATGCTCCCCCCGTTAACAACTTCAAAATATCCCTTCCGGGCATCGTGGGCCCCGGTAAAAGAGCCTTTTTCATGCCCAAAAAGCTCTGAATCGATGGTCCCTTCAGGGATGGCACCGCAGTTGACCGCGATATAGGGGCCATGCTTGCGCGCGCTCAGGTGGTGGATGATCTTCGGGAATGCTTCTTTTCCTGTTCCGCTTTCTCCGGTGATTAATACCGTAATGTCGGTAGGGGCCACCTGCCTTGCCACGTCAATAGCCTGATCCAGCCTGGGCGAATGGCCTATGATGCCAAAACGTTGCTTGATGGATTGAATATCCATGTCATTTCGTCAGTTTATTTATGCAAAGTTAATATTTTCTTTCCAGACCCGCCATAACACCATACCAACTCACCAACATTTACTACCTTTGCAACCTGAACCAAAATAACAGAATGCCAGCTGCCTCAACACCAACCCCTAATCACCCAATCAACCAATCAACAATGAACAACCAACCCAGCAAACCATACAAGCGCCACACAGTCACCGCTGCCCTGCCATACGCCAATGGCCCCATTCATGTCGGGCACCTGGCCGGCGTATACGTACCCGCCGACATATATGTTCGTTACCTGCGGCTGAAAGGGGAAGATGTGATATACATCTGCGGCAGCGATGAGCACGGCGTGCCCATTACCATCAAGGCCCGGCAGGAAGGTGTCAGTCCGCAGCAGATCGTCGACAAATACCATCACCTGATCAAAAAGTCTTTTAAGGAGTTTGGGATCAGTTTTGATGTGTACAGCCGCACCTCCGCCCCGGTGCACCACGAAACGGCGGCCAGCATCTTTAAAACAATGTTTGAAAAAGGGGCATTCATCGAGAAGGACTCGGAGCAATATTATGATGAGGAGAACAAGCAGTTTTTGGCCGATCGCTACATTACCGGTACTTGTCCGCATTGTGGTTATGAAAAGGCCTATGGCGACCAGTGCGAAAACTGCGGCACATCCCTGAGCCCTGACGAACTGATCAATCCGCGGTCGATGCTCAGCGGAAACAAACCGGTGCTGAAAAAAACCCGCCACTGGTACCTGCCCCTGAATGATCATGAACCCATGTTGCGCCAGTGGATCCTTGAATCACACAAAAACGACTGGAAGCCCAACGTTTACGGGCAGTGCAAGTCGTGGATAGACCAGGGTTTGCAGCCACGTGCGGTTACCCGTGACCTCGATTGGGGAGTGAAACTGCCCCTTGAGGGAACAGAGGGCAAGGTGCTTTATGTGTGGTTCGACGCCCCCATCGGATATATTTCTGCCACGCGCGAGTGGGGAGAAGCCCATGGAAAGGATTGGGAAAAGTACTGGAAAGATCCCGAAAGCAAGCTGGTGCATTTTATCGGGAAAGACAACATCGTTTTTCACTGCATCATTTTTCCCGTGATGCTGCATGCTGAAGGGTCTTATATCCTCCCGGAAAATGTGCCTGCCAATGAATTCCTTAACCTGGAAGGCGATAAAATATCTACCTCACGTAACTGGGCCGTATGGTTGCATGAATACCTGCAGGACTTTCCCGGCAAACAGGATGTGCTGCGCTATGTGCTGTGTGCCGCCGCCCCCGAAACAAAAGACAACGACTTTACCTGGAAGGATTTCCAGGCCCGCAACAACAATGAACTGCTGGCCATTTTCGGCAATTTTGTGAACCGCACCCTGGTGCTGACACATAAATATTTTGACGGACGCGTGCCTAAGGCTGGCCAGCTCACGGACGCAGACCGCGAAGCCCTCGAAAGCCTGAAATTGTTCCCGGACATTATCGGGAAAAACATCGAACAATACCGCTTTCGCGAAGCACTGGCCCAGATGATGAACCTGGCCCGCCTCGGGAACCGGTACCTGACAGAGGCTGAACCATGGAAGATTTACAAGGAGAACCCCGGGCGTGTGCAAACCGTCCTGAATATCTGCCTGAAGCTGTGTGCCGGAATGGCCTTGCTTTCAGAGCCTTTCCTGCCCAATACTGCAAAAAAACTGCAACAGATGCTGAATCTAAAAGCCCGCGCATGGAACGAGGCCGGGCAAACAGAACTACTTGCCCCGGGCCACCAGATTAACGAGGCGGAACTCTTGTTTGAAAAAATTGAAGATGCGCAAATCAAGGCGCAGGTGAATAAGCTACTGGAAATCCGTAAAAACAATAATCAGGAGCAAGTGACAGAATCCGTAAAGGCCCCTGTTAACTTTGATGAGTTTTCCAAAATGGATATCCGCGTGGCCACCATCCTGGAAGCGGAGAAAGTGGCCAAAACCAAAAAGCTAATGAAAATCAGAGTGGATTCGGGATTGGACCAGCGTACTGTGGTGTCGGGGATTGCTGAGCATTTTGAACCCGAAGCTTTGATTGGCAAAAAAGTACTGCTATTGGCCAACCTGGAGCCAAGGAAGATCAAGGGCATTGAATCGCACGGCATGTTGCTGATGGCCGGGAACAAAGATGGTGCACTGGCTTTCGTGATTCCCGAAGAAGGATTTGAAAACGGGAGTGTTATATCTTAGCTTGGTCTAAATTATCGGCTTTTCAGTCCTTTTTTTACCCTTTTGATTTTTAAATAATCCATAATGTGTTTATCTTTGTGGTGATTTTTGGCCCCGTAGTTCAACGGACAGAATAGAAGTTTCCTAAACTTTAGATACAGGTTCGATTCCTGTCGGGGCTACAAATTGAATTATAAACGACCTGCTTCGTCTGTTTTGGTCACGGGGTCATGGATCCCGCCCATGGAGGCAGGCTTTAAACAAGTCGTTATGAACAGAAAAGAAGACAGACCCAGCAAGATCTCTTACGAGCGTCACTTAAACCAGGAGGGCATTCCCGAAGACAAAAAGAAGTCAAAGGGTGGCAGGATTCCTGATTATGTCAAGTATGGCACATGGTTGCGCGTAAATGACCCGGACTTCTTTGAAAGCACCTACAGGGAGTGGAAGGCCAGGGTGCGCGCCACGGAAGCTGCCAACCAGTAATATCTAAAACAGTAAGAGTGAATCCATTAAGGCGCCTGGCAGGGCAAACGGCGATTTATGGTCTGAGCAACATCATAGGCCGGGTGATCAACTTCCTGCTCGTGCCGCTCTATACCCGTGTTTTTTATCCCGGCGAATATGGTGTGGTCACAGAGATGTATGTCTATGTTGCATTTCTGCTGATCGTGCTGACCTACGGCATGGAAACCGCACTCTTCCGTTTTTCCGAAGAACAACCCGGCAAAAAAGAACGCATTTTCAGCACCACTCTCTTGTCGGTGCTGATCACCTCCTCCCTTTTTATATTTCTTGTGATTATTTTTCGCATCCCCATTGCAGAGATCATGCGCTATCCCGACAATGTGGAATACATTGTACTGCTGGGGTCCATCGTGGGGCTGGACGCATTGTCTGCCATCCCCTATGCACGGCTGCGGGCTGAAAACAGGCCCTGGCGTTTTGCCGTTACCCGGCTCACAGGTATTGCGGTGAATATCGGCCTGGTCCTTTTCTTCCTCTTGCTTTGCCCGTGGCTGACCGAATACGGCCCCCGGTGGCTGATGCCTGTGATTGACAGGATCTATGATCCGGCCATTGGTGTGGGTTATGTGTTTATTGCCAATCTGGTGGCTACCATGGTTACCCTGCTGATGCTCACCCCTGTGATGCTGTCGGCACAATGGGTGTTTGATCCTGTTATTTGGCGGCGTATGCTGATTTATGCACTGCCTTTGCTGGTGGCGGGTATGGCCGGTTGGATCAACGAAGCCCTGGACAAACTGCTGCTTAAATACATCCTGCCCGAAGATATTGCCATGTCGCAGGTGGGGATTTACGGGGCGGTATATAAACTGTCGATCATGATGACCATTTTCATACAGGCCTTCCGTTTTGCCGCCGAACCCTTCTTTTTTGCACAGGCTTCGCAGGAAAATGCACGCGACTTGTTCGCCCGGATTATGAATTATTTTGTGCTTGCATGCCTGTTTATATTTCTGGGGATCATGTTGTTTATGGACGTGGTAAAGCATTTTATCGGCCCGCATTTTCACGAGGGCCTGGCGGTGGTGCCCGTTTTGCTATTGGCCAATATGTTCCTGGGCATTTACTGGAATTTGTCCATCTGGTACAAGCTGACCTCAAAAACCACCTACGGTGCCTGGTTTGCCGTGGTTGGTGCCGCCATCACCATCATCCTGAACATTTGGTGGATCCCCCGGTTTGGCTACCACGGATCGGCCTGGGCCACCCTGG
>PXAA01000092.1 GCA_003567205.1 Bacteroidales bacterium | reverse complement strand
CATTCATTTACAAAAGATTCTCCAGGAATTTTTTGCGCCCATCCGTTAAAAAGAGCACAATTAAGATAAAATTTAAAAAAACAGCATTTTGATTTAAAAAAATGTTTATATATTTGGTAAATCATAGATAATGTAGACAAAATGGGTTAATAATAAAATTAAAACATAAAATAATTGGTTAATGAATAAGTTATCTTGCAAAAAGAAAAGCTGGTTCTGTCTTCAAAAATTGAAAAAAAAGATCTTGCTGTATATACTATTTAGCATCACATTATATGCTCATTCAAATGAGTCATATGAACTTATTCTTGATAATTTTCAGCAGATTTCCGAAAATGAATTACATTTTGATGTTATACTCCAAAATACTGGGGCTGCTTTCTTCTTGAATAATGTTCAAATGGTTATTGAATTTAACCAGCACATATTGCCAGAAAATGGATTTTTTGACAATAGTGGACTAAATATTATATCTGAATCTTCAGATTTATTTTACCCCCCAAAGGATCAAAACTTTTATCTTTCGACAAACAATGATGGTCTCGTTTTGCTTACCGGAGAACCATTATTAGAAGAAGTAGCGCAGGAAATATCCACTGATGACTATATTAGGATTGCACGTCTTCAGGTAATAGTTTTTTATAAGGATGCTCGTGGAGCTTTTTCTGATGTTGCTCCTAATCTTACTTTTCGAGAAAGTTCCTCGTTTGCATTAAAATGTCCTGTAGATGAAAACGGAAGAAAAACAGGAATAGCAGAACACTTAAATGGTCGACAACTAATAAACAATATTCCAAATCGTTCTTTGGCTGGTCATTGTTTTTCGGGGATTGGTAATTGGAGCGCAAATAATAATGATGATAATTACATTCATTGGAATGCACATCCGGAAACCCATCAAGATTTTGCATTTAACTTGCCTCAACAATACCATAATGTAATTATTACAGGAACTGCCCTTATTCTATCAGGAGAAACAGTTACTTTGAAAGCAGACATTGATGAATTAGGTGGTAGATTAACCATAATAAAACCACCATCTCCTCAATATCAAATTATGCTTGTTGCAAATGGTTTTAACGCAAGAGTTAGGCTGTTAGATGCAGAATATAATGAATTAGATAATCCTACCTTTGCTGACGCCGGAACAGTTTTTTATTTACAAGCCATCACTTTTCCAGGTTCTGGTGAATTCCTCAACTGGACCGACCAGTATGGAAATGTGTTGAGTACGTCTTCGATGTTTGGGCCGTATGAGATGCCGGCAGCGGATATGGAGATTACGGCCAATTGGTCGTCGGGGAGTAAAACGGTTGATGGTGCCGGGGTGGAATATCAGAATGCCGGGTTGGTGATCGAGCCGGGTGGTTCGTTAACGGTGGATACCATATACAATGACCATGAAGCGGGTGCGGAGGCGATTGTTTTGCAGAGTACTGCGGGTGACGATGCGACGGGTTCGTTGATCCATCAAAATCAGGGGGTGGGGGCTACCGTGGAGCGTTTTATTGATCGCTGGCCAGCTGAAAGCCCCTGGCACGGATGGCACCTGATCTCTTCGCCGGTCGAAGCGATGCCGATCCGTCCTGAATTTGTGCCTGTAGGCGAGGATGGTACCATTCCGCCGTGGGTTGATTTTTACAAATGGGATGAAGCCCATGTGCAGGATCACGAGGGGGAAATGCTTACTGGTTGGTGGATCAACAGCAAACTATCCGGGGGCATTTGGAATCCGGAGTTTGAAGATAATTTTCAAACAGGCCGGGGATACCTTATGGCTTACGGTCCGCAATCAAAGGGAGTTGTTCGAAGTTTTATGGGTGAACTGGAGGTGTCGGATGTTCCGGTCACCAACTTGACCCATACCGGAGAAGGGGACGATGCGGGCTGGCATCTGCTGGGAAACCCTTTTGCGAGTGCGCTCGACTGGACCAGGGGCGACTGGCAACGGGCGAACATTATCGGGGGCCCTAAAATATGGCACGAAACCTATGCCAGCTATACCCCGGTCATTGACATCATTCCGGCTATGAATGGGTTTATGGTGCACACAAGCGGCGATGGCTCCCTGACCATGCCTGCCGGTGCGCGGGTACACGACATTACAGGGTGGTACAAATCGGGGGGTGTAGCCTTGGCGAGGGCGGCTCTGGCAGATGGTCAGGCCACGAAACGATTCAGGGGCGACTCCGGCACCATCCCGCACATTCGCCTGACTGCCTTTGATCCGGTGGGTCAAACCGCCCAGGAAACAGTTATTTTACAAAGGCCGGAAGCTACAGAGGGCCTGGATCCGGTTTTCGACACCCCGTTTATGCCGGGCTATGCGCCGGAGTTTTACACCATTTCGGAACATACGCCCCTGGCCCTGAACAACCATCCGGAACTGTACGATGGAATGATTATCCCAATGGGGTTCAAAAAAAATGCATCCTCCGAATTTTACATTGCATTGTCGGCGAATATCGGGAACACCATCCTATACCTTGAAGACCGGATTGCCAATAAAATGCACCTTTTAAACGAAACCCCCGTGGTTCACTTTACATCCTTGCCCGGTGATCCGGTGCAGCGGTTTCGCCTGCACATTAATCCGGACCAGTCGACCCTGGCCGGCGAAGCGGCAGCTCAGGAACATCCAGTGGTTTTTGCTTATCAAAACACCATCTATGTACATACCCGCAGCGAAATCATCACCATCCGTGTAATGGACCTCCACGGCCGCTTGCTGAAACACAGAAAACTGTATGGCAGCGGGCATCATACAATAAACAGCACATTGCCCAAAGGCATTTATATCATTAGATTGTTTGATGGACAGGGCGTAATGACAAAACAATTGATGCTATAAAAACATATGAAAACACTGTCATTTGTCTTAACCCCCTATTATTTGTCCAATAACCAAAAATATTCAAAATGCTTCCAGTGTGTTGAGGGTGCACATTAAAAAAGGGACATCCAATATGCATGAACATTGCGACATCATAATTGATCAGATCCGGGCTATAGACAACCGACGCCTGGTTAAAAAAATTGGACGTTTGCCTGACAATTTGATTGGCCTGGTTCGGGAAAACATAAAAATCACCCTCGACCTGGCTTAATCAAGACACTTTTCGTGACCATGTATTTTTGCGGTTCGCAAACTGTTGATCCCACACCATCCAAAGACCAAAAAGGACCACATAGAACATCGGGCGCACCACCCAGTCGTGGATGAAGTCCCACCAGGAATATGCATACACCATGGCCAGGCTGAGTGCCACGATGCGCAGGATGTTGACCACGTGCATCACGAGGACAGACAGGGGGATGTACCAGATTTTATGCCTGGCCGGTCCGGGATACAGCAGAAAAAGAAAAAAGGCCTGGTAGAATTGTTTCAGGCCGGAACAGGTATGATCGATGATGAGCGGGCGGATCCGGATCGCGGTGGGATCGTCCACACGGAACAAAAACCGTTGCAGATGGTCCAGGCGCTCCATTGCCTGGCCAAGCAGCAGCTCATTAAAAAAGGCTGCTCCAAGGTAGGCCTGCCGGGTGGTGAAGTCGGTGATGGCGGCCAGGATGCCGGAAATGCCTGCCTGGTGGCCGGGTGTGGGTGGCTCGTCCAACAGCAAGTGGTGCACATCGCTGTCCAACCAATTGTTGCCCAGGCGCCAAAACAGATGGAAGGCCAGGGTAATGGCCACAAAGAAAATCACCCCCCGGAGGGGATGTTTGTCAGGATGTTGCAAAAAAAAGGAAACGGGAATTAATTTTTTACACAACGAACCGATAATCCAAGGGATTTGTAATTGCGTTGCCGGACCATGAAATCAGACCATGCATGCAGGTACACGATATTGGCTTCTCCATAGAGATCCTCCGTGGCACTCCAGAAGTAAGCGCTGAAACCCTGATTCGGGGGGAATGCACCGGTCAAATTATGCCGGAATCCCCCGGGTTGGCCTTCAAAACCAAACACATCCACGCCATTGCCTTCGTCGGCCCAGCCAGAAGTTGATTTCAAAGCAAGGCCTTCTTTTTCTCCGATGTAATCGATCAGTTCACGCCATTCGTTTTCGCTTGGCAGATGCCAGCCGTCCGGGCAAATGCCCCGGACGCCGCTGGGATTGGCATCGCTGCTGACACCATTTGAAGCAGCGGCATAGGTGTAAAGCAAACCGTGCGGGCTGTTTGGATCGTTGTTCAAATAACAATACCCCCTGTCGGAATTGTTGTTGCCCAAGGCTGCCCACGCTTCGTTGTCTTCAATCTTCGGAAGGGGGGTTCCGTCGGCATATCTTGTCACATGCAGGTTTTCTGCCATCCACTCCTGCTGCCCGATCACAACCGTTACATATTCATTGCCATCTATATCGGTCAGGCTGCCCCACTGGATGTCGCACGGTTCTGTCTGAAAGTTGATTTCGTTGCCGTAAACCGTGCCCTGCGTATCGGTAACATAGGCCCTTGCATAATAGGTGGATCCGGAAAACAACCAGAACATGCGACTGCTGAATTCGCCAAGGCCGCCATCCTCATCGGTTTTCCCCTCATAAAACTCAATGGTTGAACCTGATGCACGGGACCAAACCACTCCACGTCTTATAATGGTGGTTCCTTCGTCGCCGCTAATTTCCCCGCCGCCCATTGCGCATCGGGGTGTAATATCTGATGCCGTATGGGTATCTACTTTTAGATCTTCCTTCACTTCCAACCAGTCGCATCCCCACAGCACCAAAAAAAATGCAATGATAAACAATAAAAGTTTGTTGGATTTTGGTCTTGTTAAATGATACATGGTTTAAAGGTTTTACTGGTTTTTCTTAGCTTGCCCCGTATTTGATGTTGTATGCCAGCTTGGCCAGGGCATAGCGCAACAGGCGATTGACGGTAAAGAAGCGCCCGTATTCGACCTGCCGGCCCCCAAAACGGATCTTGAAGTCGCGCACCCCGTATTCCTGGTTTGGCTTGCCCATGCCGAGAAAATTAAACACCGGGATGTTTTGCCGGGCAGCGTGCTCGATGGCCGCCCAGGTGGCCAGTACACTCGGATAGATGTCCTGTGCGTTGTATTCCTTGTCGAGCCCGCACACATACCATTCATACATGACCTTGCCCGGCAGCACCGGACATGCAATGCCGGCAATCACGCGTTCCTGGTGGGTGATCAGGATGATGGGGGATGCGGGTTTTTGGTTTGAAGCAGGCTGTTGGCCCCCCTTTGCCAGCAGGTGAAAAAACGCCCTGGAGGGAAGGGGCTTCCGCACCTTTTTTGCATACAGCTCTTTGAGGATGTCGTAGAAGGCATCGATTTGTTCCGGGCCAGGTGTGTATACGATTTCCGCCCCGGCATCCAGGCTCTTTTTGACCTGGCGGCGGCGGTTATCGCTCATGCCTGTCCAGGCTTTTTCGCGCGGGCTGGTGTCGATCAGCAAATTGAGCCATTCCTGCCATTGAAAGTTATTTTCGCGAAAGATGGGTTTGCAATCGGAAACGTCATACAGGTTCCGGAACTCGGTAAACACGGAACGTTTCTTTACATGATCCTGAACCGCCCGGACAAGGGTTTTCAGGGTGATCTCCTTTTCCAGCCGGGTGCCTTCGCCCAGCAACGGGCCGCCATAAATAATGGTGCGGGCGGTGAGTTTTTGATGGATGCCCCTGAAGGGCCGCAGCCAGGGTTGTTTCAAAGCGGGTTCATGGAGGATGACCGCCATGAGCGATCCGGCAATAAAGGTTTCGTCTTCTTTGGTGCCTGATTGTTTCGCTTTGAGGTCAAGAGGCTTTTTTAAGCGGTAATGACCTCCCGGGTCCTTTAGTTTCTGCCCTTTCACCGCAATGAACAATACAACCTCCGCCTCGGCCCACCCGGTGGCCAGCCGAAAGAAAGCATCCGACTGAAAATACGAAACATCCGGATGTGCTTCTGAAAACCGCCGGAAAGCATCATACAGCTTACCGGAAGGATGATGGATGTGGATGGTCTTGGGTGGTTGCATAGGAGCAAAGATATGGTATTCGGATGATAGACACGAGTTTATTGGTTGATTGGGGATTGGTTAATTGGTTTTTTTATAATGTCTGTTGCGTAAATAATTGTTGTAAGCGTTTATTTTGCTGATTTGTAATTTGATCAACATATATACCTCAATCTTCACTGCAATCTGATAAACCTCCAACCTGTCCAATGTAAATACGTAATCACTCATCCCACCCACCAATAACTAATTAACCAATAACCAATCAACCTCCATACCCATACCGGTACCCATACCCCCGGCTCCGGGCGTTGATGTCGTTGACGGCAATGGCGATGTTTTTTGGTTCGATTTTTTGTTGGGTTTCCCGGATGAAATCCAGGTCGGCATGGCGGGTAAAGCGGTGCCGGACCACAAACACGCAAAGGTCGGCACGGACCAGCAGGGGTTGGGCATCCGATACCAGCCCGAGGGGCGGGGTGTCGATGATGATGAACTCGAACCCGTGCAGTGTTTCCAGAAGCTGGTGGATGGCCTGAGTTTCCATCAATTCAGCGGAGCGTTCAACCAGGGCACCGCTGTTGATGTGATAGAGGTGTTTGTTGCCGGGGCTTTGCCGGAGAATGTCTTCCGGGATGGCCGTCCCGCTGAGGTAGTCTGACAACCCCGGTCCCGGATGTCCGTTGTCTGCAACATCCATGGGTGCTTTGCGCATGTCGGCATTGATCAAAACGGTTTTCCTGTTAGCCAGCGCCAGGGCGCCTGCCAGGTTCAGGGCGGTAAAGGTTTTGCCTTCGCGGGCGCGCGCGGATGTGATCACAATGATATTGCGTTTGCATTGTTCCGCGTAAAACTGCAGGTTCGACCGCATGCTGCGAAAGGCTTCCAGGGCCATGATGGCTGACTCCCCGAATATCACCGGAGAGCCGTTTGTGTTCTTTCTGTTCATCGTATGACGGGGAAGCAGGCCTACGATCGGAAGCTTCAATGTCTGCTGGATTTCTTCCTTCCCGGAAACCTTTGTGTTAAAAAAATCATACAGCATGAGCATAAAAAGCGGACATCCCATACCCAGCGCAAAAGCCAGCCAGTAGTTCAGTTTTTTATTCGGCGACACCTCACCGCTTGCCCGCACGGTGTCCATAATTTTATGATCAGGGGTGTTGGTGGCCAGGGCAATGCCGGCATCGGCGCGTTTTTTCAACAAAAAGTTATAGGTGGCATCGCTGAGCTGGTATCGCCGCTGGATGCCGATCAGCTCCCGTTCGCTTCCTGGCAGTGTGCCAATACGATGTTCGAGTTGACGCATGCGCTGGTCAAGGTCATTCATTGTGATGTCGGAAGCGGCCTGCATGCTGCGGATATTCTCGGCCAAAGCGCCCCTTGCCTGCATGATTTCCCGGTCGAGGGCCTGGATATTCGGGCTCTGCTCGGTGGCGGTCAGCAGTTGCCTCGACCGTTCGGCATATTGCTGGCTCAACCCGATCAGCAGGTTATTGAGCAGGGGGTCGTCAATGCCCAGGGCCGAGGGGCCGAACACCTCACTAAAGGCCCGGTCGTCGCGCAGGTATTCCAGCAAAAAGTCATAATACTGCCGTTTGACCTCTTCGATGCTGCGCTGCTTGTCAAGCAACAGCAGTTCATTTATAAGGTGGTTGGCCATCATGCTGACATCCATCAGTTGCCGGTCTTCGCGAAAAACCTGCAGGCTGGTTTCGGCCTCATGCAGGCTTTGGGAGGTCATCGCAAGCTGGTCATCAATAAACCGGATGGTGTTTTTTGCCGTCTGGTTTTTTTCTTCCAGGTTTTGACGGATATAGGTGTCTGACAACCTGCCTAAAAAATCAATGGCCCGCTGTTTGTTGGTGGCGGTAAAAAACACATTCACAATGGAATACCCTTCGCCCATAAAATCAACCCGCAAATTTGAAAGGTAATGGGACATTCGTTTTGATGGCTCATGGATGACGAATGCATAATTCGTGCCTTTGTGTTGGAGCGGATCGTATGCATCCACCAGCTCGATTGAAAAATGATGGCCGGGCCCTGCGAAGGGCTGCCCGAAACGCTGCCTTTGTTTCTGCTCAAAACCTTCCAGGCCTTTTTTCTCATGGATGATGTATTGGTGTTCGTCAAGAATGGTGATGCGGAAGGTGTTGTCGAATGCCTGGGGGTGGCCGGCATCGAAACGCACCCTGAATGGGCTGTCGAGGTAGATTTCGGTGTGTTGCAGGTAGCCCGCCATGCGCTTGGTGCTGTAATAGGATACGCCGGCATGCATTTCCTCCAGCACCCGCCCCACCAGGGTGTGCGACTTCAGCATGGCGGTTTCGTTAAACCAGTTGTTGCGTCCGTAAAACATATTGGCCTCGCGCAACACCGGGATCGCTTTGCGGTCTTCATGGATGATTATACTTGCCTTTGCCTGGTAAACCGGCGCGCTCAACTGGTTGTAAGCGTACGCACCGGCCAGGGCCAGCGCCGTGCTGAGTACAAAAAAATGCCAGTACGAGAGGTAGGCGAGGAGCTGGGTTTTGAGTTCGGTGTTTTCGGGGGGTGGGGTATGATGGGGCATGGCTTGAGTGTTGATTCGTTGATTGGTTGATTGGTTCATTTTGGGATGGGTTAGTTGAAAAAGTTGATCAGCAAGAGGCTGGTGGAGATGGCTGAAAAGACCACGGCAAAGGGGAATTGTGAAAAACCAAAGCGTTTGGTGATGTGTGGCTCCACGTAGATCAGGTCATTGGGATGCAGGTGATACAATTCGGAAGCAAGTGCCTGGCGGCCGGTGATGTCGAGCCTGGAAAATTCCGGGCCATCCATGCGTTGTCTTACAATATGAATGTTCCGGTTGCCATAATCGGTCAGGTCACCGGCCATGCCGATGGCATCCATAATCGTGAGCTTGTGGTCGTAAAGATAATAGGTGCCCGGACGGCGCACTTCGCCCAGCACGGTCACGGAGAAATTAACAAGCTTCACCGATACGACGGCATCCAGCAGGTAGGTGCTTGTTCCCTCCCGGATCAGTTCCCGGGCTTCCTCCAGGGTTTGCCCGGCCACATGAACCGCCCCGACCAACGGGAGGTGTATGTGGCCGCTTTGGCTGACCGAGTGGCCGTGCAGGTACATGTCGGGATTGCCGGCATCCCCTGTTCCTTTGGTGTAGCGGCGAATGTCAAAGGAATTGATCACCTCGGGCGCATCGGGGTCGGCCGTCATCACCCGCACGTGCAATATGTCGCCGGGTTGCAGGCGATATTCCGCCGACTCACCTTGCAGCCTGCGGTCTTCGGGCGCCCTGGCCTGCATCGCGTCGTCGCGGGCCGATTTGGTTTGTAAATAGGTGAGTTTGCCCTGGGGCGTACAGGCACCCAACAACACGGCAGCCAGCATCAGCAGTTGAACCGAGGCCTTTGGGAATGTTTTTTTCATGTTGATGAATTCAGGATTTCAGGTTTTTATAGACGGCTTCGCCCGTTCAGTTACATCGAATCAACTGATTTGGGCGTTCTCACAAATAAAAAACATTATATTTATGATATCAAACCGCTAATTTATATGAAAAAATTAAAATAAGAACACATTAATGAAAAAAATATGGTTTTATAATTAAAAAGTATTGTTAAATTTGATAAAAATATAAATCTAACTGTTTTTGGCTTGATTTAATTGGGAGGCAATGGAGCGGGCAGGCAAAGATAGTACCCTCACGCAGGGAGAATTGAGCAAATGCACCGGTATGAAAAAAGCAAAAAAGCGTATTCGTTCACTCAATAGTTATTTTCTCCGGAGTTATTTTCTCCGGTTATGTATGGTGTTGGCCCTGGCGGCATTCGGCACCACGGGCTCCGCACAGCCGCTACCCCCCGACGACCACGGTGATGACAACCACAAACCCCCAAACGGATCCCTTGGCGGGGGGCTGGTGATCATGCTTGCACTGGGTGCGGCGTATGGTTCGAAAAAATGGATGGCAAGGCCCCCTTGTCATCCTGAACGGAGCGCAAACAAAGCGAAGGATCTCTAGCGGCGAGAGCCTTGGCTGTAGAAAGGGTTACAATGATCGTATGTTTTTTTGTATATTTACACAAAACTTCGTATGTAATATTGTAATCCCATTGATTGAGTCATGGAAAGAATTGAACTGAAAACGCTTAAAGCCTGGAAGCACGCCGACACCCGCAAGCCTATGATTATTCGAGGTGCCCGGCAGGTTGGAAAAACCTGGCTTATGCAAGAATTTGGTAAAAGAGAGTACGAACAAACAGCTTATGTGAATTTTGAAAGCAGTGTACATCTGGCCAGGCTCTTTGCAGAAGATTATGACACCCACCGAATTATTCGTGCACTCGAAATAGAAACAGGGAAAAAGATCAATGCAGAAAACACCCTGATCATTTTTGATGAAATTCAGGCAGCCCCCAAAGCCCTTCATTCACTCAAGTATTTCGAAACAAATACGCCAACAGCTTGCGTCAGTATCTGTACATAGGTGGCATGCCCGAGGTTGTTTTGTCTTTTTCTAAGAACCAAGACGTTCAAAAGGCCCGTGAAATCCAACAAAAAATACTATATGCTTTTGAACAGGACTTTTCCAAGCATGCACCTGCTGATATTGTTCCAAGGATTCGCATGGTATGGAATGCAATTCCATCGCAGTTGGCAAAAGAAAACCGTAAGTTTATTTATGGTGCTTTAAAGGAGGGGGCACGGGCCAAAGAATTTGAAATGGCGCTGGCCTGGCTGGTTGACAGCGGTTTGGCCTATAGGGTAAACAGGGCTACCAAGCCGGCTATCCCACTGATTGCCTACCAAGACCTTAATGCATTTAAGTTATTTATGGTGGATGTTGGGTTGCTTAGCGCCATGGGACGCATCGAAGCAAAGACCCTGATCGATGGAAGCCAAATCTTTCAGGAGTTTAAAGGCGCTCTTACCGAACAATTCGTTTGTCAGCAATTAATACGCGAAAAAGCTTTCGCTGTGTATTACTGGTCGCCTCAACGTTCAAGTGCTGAGGTTGATTTCATTATACAATATAAAGACAAGGTAGTGCCTGTGGAAGTGAAAGCCGAAGAAAACTTGCGCTCGAAAAGCCTGAAAGTATATTGTGACAAATACAAACCACCCCTTGCCATCAGAACATCCATGTCAGATTACCGGAAAGAAACATGGTTTACTAATCTCCCATTATATGCAATAGTCAAATTATTAGAGCTTTAGGTTTTTGTGAAACCCTTCGTCCCGCAGCGGCGAGAGCCTTGGTTGTAGAAAGGGTTACAAATCAAATTTTGTAATACTCCCTGTACCATTCCACGAATTTGGCGATGCCTGTTTCAAAAGGCGTGTCGGGTTTGTAGCCGGTGTTGTGTTCCAGGGTACTGGTATCGGCCCAGGTGGCGGGTACGTCGCCGGGCTGCATGGGCAGCAGCTTTTTTTGTGCGGTTTTGCCCAGGGCTTTTTCCAGGGCATCGATAAAATTGGTGAGTTTTACCGGGCTGCCGTTGCCGATATTATACACCCGGTGCGGCACATCGCTGGTGGCCGGGTCGGGATCATAGCCACCCCAGGCGGGGTTGGCTTTTGCCGGGTGGTCGGTTACCCGGACCACGCCTTCAACAATATCATCGATATAGGTAAAGTCGCGCATCATATCGCCCTGGTTGAATACTTCTATGGGCTTGTTGTTCAGGATGGCTTTTGTAAACAAAAAGAGCGCCATGTCGGGCCGTCCCCAGGGGCCGTAAACGGTAAAAAACCGGAGCCCTGTGGCTGGGATGCCAAAGAGGTGGCTGTAAGTATGGGCCATGAGCTCATTGCTTTTTTTGCTGGCGGCATAGAGCGATACCGGGTGGTCCACGTTGTGGTTAACCGAAAAGGGCATTTCCGTGTTTTTCCCGTACACCGAACTGGACGATGCGTATACCAGGTGCTTAACGGGGAATGCCCGGCAGGCCTCCAAAATGTTCAGAAACCCGGTGATGTTGGCGTCTATATATGCCTGCGGGTGGGTGAGGGAATACCGGACCCCTGCCTGAGCGGCCAGGTGCACCACGTGGTCGAATTGTTCTTCCTCAAAAAGCCGCATGATGGTGTCGCGGTCGGCCAGGTCGGCGCGGATAAAACGATAATTCGGGTAGCGGGTGGAGGATTGGAGTATTGGTTGATTGGTTGATTGGTTGACTGGTTGATTGGGGTTGGAGGCCGAAGGATCTGTGGCCTTGGTTTTTTTGCGCGGCATCGAAATACCGGTTTCGCGCAGGCGGCCGTGTTTCAGCCGCACATCATAATAGTTATTGATGTTGTCGAGGCCAACAACTTTGTCGCCGCGATCTGAAAATGCCTTAACAAGGTGAAAGCCGATGAATCCGGCGGTTCCGGTGAGCAGGATTTTTTTCATGACGCAAACATTTGGCACCAAAGATACTGACAATAAATTGTTTTAAAAATCCTCACTCAGGCCTTCCGGATCCGCTGTGCGATCTCCACGCTCGGCCGGGCGGTTTCCACGCGGAAGCCCCCGCCGGCCAAAATAGCCTGGTAGCTTTGGGTGTGCAGGTCGGTAAAGCCTTCGCTGAATTCCAGTTCCTGCCCTTCGATGGTGATGCTGCGGCAGGTGCGTTTGCCTTGTTCGATGGCTTTTGGAGGCAGGTCTTTGTCGTCGACGCTCAGAAACCAGTTGACGCGGGCTTTTTCAAACTTCAGGCGGCCCCGGGCACGCTCCGGGCGGTTTTCAATCACCTCCAGGCCGTTGAACCGTCCGAAAACCCATCCCAGCATATCAAAGAAATGGATCCCGATGTTGGTGGCCACCCCGCCCGATTTCTGGACATCGCCTTTCCAGGAAAAGAAATACCATCGCCCCCGGCTGGTGACATAGGTTAAATCGATGTCGTACACCTTATCGGCGGGACCTTCGTCGATCTGTTTTTTCAATTGCCGGATGCTGGGATGCAGGCGCAATTGCAAAATGGTATAGATGTGTTTGCCCGATTCTTGTTCCAGTTCGCAGAGCGAGTCCAGGTTCCAGGGGTTGAGCACGATGGGTTTTTCGCAAATGGCGTGGGCGTCGTTGCGCACGGCCATCCGGATGTGGGCATCGTGCAGGTAGTTGGGCGAACAGATGCTCACATAATCCACCTTCCCCTGGCCCAACCGCCGCAGTTTGTCCAGATGACGGTCAAAGCGCTCGGGTTCGGTAAAAAAATCCGCATTCGGGAAATAACGGTCAATGATGCCCATCCCATCGTAAGGGTCAAGCGCACAGACCAGTTCATTCCCCGAGTCTTTTATTGCCCGCATGTGCCGCGGAGCAATGTAGCCGGCAGCACCAATTAGGGCAAAGTTGTGTTGTGACATTTTG
>PXAA01000111.1 GCA_003567205.1 Bacteroidales bacterium | reverse complement strand
CCAGATGACCCGACTGGCCTGGGCGAAGCGGTTGTTTTTCATACCTGAAGGTTTTTAAAAAAAGCCCTGTCAAGCAGGGCTGCAAAATTAACCTCCAAAATCGTCAAGGTCAATATTTTCTTCGGGAACACCCAAATTATCCAGCATATGAAGCACCGATTCATTCATAATCGGCGGACCGCAAAGATAATACTCCAATTCTTCGGGCTCCGGATGGTCTTTCAGATAGTTGTCGAGGACCACCTGATGTATAAATCCCGTATACCCGTCCCACTTATCCTCCGGAAGGGGTTCAGAAAGGGCAATATGGAAGGAAAAATTGGGGAATTTCTTCTCTATTTTGCGGAAATCCTCTTCATAAAAAATCTCCCTTTTGGAGCGTGCACCATACCAGTAAGAGACCTTGCGTTTGGTTTTGAGTGTATGAAACAGCTGGAAAATATGCGAGCGCAGCGGAGCCATGCCCGCACCACCGCCAATATACACCATCTCACGATCAGTATTTTTGATAAAGAATTCGCCATAGGGACCCGAAATCGTCACCTTATCGCCAGGTTTACGCAAAAACACATAGGAAGAACAAATGCCCGGGTTAACATTCATAAACCTGTTTTTCTTTTTGTCCCAGGGCGGGGTGGCAATCCGGATGTTCAGCTTGATGATGTTTCCCTCGGCCGGGTGATTGGCCATGGAATAGGCACGGAAAACCGGTTCGGGGTTTACCATTTTCAAATCCCACATATTCAGCTTATCCCAGTCTTCCCTGAACTGTTTTTCCACTTCGATGTCATCGAAAGCAACCTCACAGGGCGGCACATCAATCTGGATATAACCGCCAGATTTGAATTCCAGTGTTTCTCCTTCGGGCAACCTGACCACAAACTCCTTGATGAAGGTGGCCACATTACGGTTAGAGATCACCTCGCACTCCCATTTTTTGATGCCAAAGATTTCTTTCGGGACCCTGATGTCCAAATCCTGTTTAACCTTGATCTGACAGCTCAACCGCCATTTTTCCTGAATCTCTTTGCGGGTGAAATACCCCACCTCGGTAGGAAGGATATCCCCGGCCCCGTCCAGAACCTGGCATTTGCACATGGCACATGTGCCCCCGCCACCACAGGCACTGGGAAGATAAATCGACTCCCTCGAAAGTGTAGTCAGCAGGGTGTCCCCTGCATTGACTTCAAGCTCCTTTTCATCATTGATGGTGATCTTCACCGGGCCGCTGGGCACCAGTTTGGACCTTGCATACAGGAGTACACTTACCAGCACGAGCATCACAAAAAGAAACATACCCACGCTGAGGGCAATGATCCAAAGGTTACTTAATTCTGACAATATCATGATATCCTCATTTCAAGGTTTTTTACAATTCGATACCCATAAAACTCATAAAACCAATGCCCATTAGTCCGGTAATAATAAAGGTGATGCCAAGCCCACGCAAAGGAGCCGGCACGGCCGAATAGCGTATTTTCTCGCGTATGGCAGCAATGCCCACAATGGCCAGGAAGAACCCAACACCACTACCCAGGCCGAAAGAAGCAGCTTCGGCAATATTCATAAAGTTCCGCTCCTGCATAAAGAGCGACCCGCCCAGAATGGCGCAGTTCACAGCAATCAGCGGAAGGAATATTCCCAGGGTATTGTACAGCGTCGGGCTCACTTTCTCAATGATCATCTCCACCAGCTGTACCATGGCCGCAATGATGGCAATGAACATGATGAAGGTGAGAAAACTCAGGTCAATGGAGGCAAACCGGGGGCCAAGCCAGGCCAGGGCACCGCGGCCCAGTATGTAATTTTCCAAAAGGTAATTGATCGGCACCGTAATGCCGAGCACGAATATCACGGCAAAACCAAGGCCTACGCTGGTGTTTACAGTCCTTGACACGGCCAGGTAAGAACACATGCCCAAAAAATAGGCAAACACCATATTGTCTATAAAAATTGCCCGAACGAATATACTGACTAAATCTTCCATCGCATTGTGTTTTTTCGTTTAACCATGCCTGCTAACTGATATCTACCAGGTTCCTGTCCCTGTGCCTGTGCACCCAAATAATAATGCCCACAGTAATGAGGGCCATCGGAGGCAGGATCATAAAGCCGTTATTTTCATATCCCAGATCATACAAAAAATTTGGAATGACCGGGTATCCAAGGAGGGTACCGGAACCCAAGAGCTCCCTGAAAAAGCCGACAGTCAGGAGCACCACCCCGTAACCCGCAGCATTCCCGACACCATCCAGAAAGGAAGGCCAGGGTTTATTGTTCAAAGCAAACGCCTCCAGCCGTCCCATGATGATGCAGTTGGTAATGATCAGTCCCACAAAAACCGACAACTGGCGGCTAACATCATATATATAGGCTTTCAGCAACTGGTCCACAAGGATCACCAGCGAAGCGATCACGGTAAGCTGAACAATAATCCGGATGCGCGGGGGGATGGTCTTTCGTAAAACGGAAATAATCACATTGGCCAGCCCCATCACCGCCACTACTGAAATGGCCATTACCAGGGAGGTCCGGAGTTGAACCGTGATTGCCAGCACCGAACAGATCCCAAGCACCTGGACAGTGATGGGATTGTCTTTGCCAAGCGGATTACTCAGCAGCCTTTGATTCCTGTGGGAGAACAAAGGTTCTTTTTGTTTGCTTGTATTGTTTTCGCTCATGAAGTTTTGATTTTTTCAAAATATAACTTGTATGCCTCCAGGCCGTCGCGCAACATATTGGTCACCCCGTTGGAGGTGATGGTTCCGCCAGTGATGCCGTCTACCGCATGCAGGTCACCGGCAGGGGCCCTTCCCTTTACCACCCTTACGGGATGAAAATTGCCTGCTTCATCAAAAATTCGCTTGCCTTTAAACTGATCCTGAAAAGCCCGGTCGGCAATTTCCGCCCCCAGGCCGGGGGTTTCGCTGGCATGGTCAAAATTGGCACCCGCAATGGTGGCCATATCTGATTCCAGCCCGACATATCCCCATATGGGCCCCCACAAACCGGTGCCACGGATCGGGACAATATAAAACACTTCCCCGTCTATATCGGCAATAAAAACTGGTAGTTGTCTGTCAGCCAAGTCCTTGCGGATCTCATCCTGCAGTTCCACCTCAAAAGCATCCCCTTCAAGTTCTTCACCCAGGTGATTGACAATTTTGGTGGTGGTAATATACTGATCGAACAGGTTCTCGACCTCGGCACGGGTGGCAGGTATGTTGACGGCGGCAAGGATGTTCTGCATTTTCTCGATGCGCATGTTGCGCTCCTGCAAAGGCCTCAGAAGAGTAGCAGCGCCTGACAGCAACAATGCCACCACCACAACCATCGCGGAAGCATAAAGAAACACATATCGGTTCGTCATTTTTTTAAATATTTTCTGGTTTATCTTGTTTCAACCTGTGCGTTTTGCAGTCTTTTTAGCCGCTTTTTGATATGTGCCTGCACAACATAATGGTCAATGAGCGGGGCAAACACATTCATCAGCAAAATAGCCAGCATCATGCCTTCGGGATAGGCCGGATTCAACACACGTATGAGCAGGGTAATTACCCCGATCAAAAAGCCGTAAATGTATTTCCCGGAACCGGTTTGCGTAGCGGTTACCGGGTCAGTGGCCATAAATACAGCACCGAAGGCAAAACCACCCATAACCAGGTGATAGTATGGTGGTATTTCCATATAAGGGTTCACCGCAAACAGGTTAAACAAAAAGCCTGTAAACAAACCGCCTGCCACCACGGAGATCATGATACGAAAACTGCCCACGCCGGTGGCGATCAGCACAAGGGCCCCCAACAATACCGCTATGGTGGACGTTTCACCTATGGAGCCCGGAATGGTGCCAAGGAACATCTCGAACACCGAGGGGAGGTTCTGTATATCACCCGTAGCCAGAACGGCCAGCGGGGTGGCGCCCGAAAACCCGTCAACCAGTTGCTGCCCCTGCTGCAGGCCCGTATAGATCCAAACCTCCCCCGATAAATAAGACGGATAGGCAAAGAACAAAAAGGCGCGGGCCAGCAACGCCGGATTCAGGACATTCATGCCCGTACCGCCAAAAACCTCCTTGCCGATGATCACGGCAAATATAGTGGCCACGGCAACCATCCACAAGGGAGTGGTCACAGGAATGATCAAAGGGATCAGGAGCCCGGAAACCAGGAAACCCTCATTCACCTCATGGTTCCGTATGGTAGCAAAAATAAATTCCACCACCAGCCCCGACACATAACTGATTACGATCAGGGGCAAAACCTTAAGAAGGCCAAAAACAAACTGATCCATAAAATCAACCTCCAGTCCAATGGCGGCGTAATGCTGATAACCAACATTCCACATGCCAAAAAGCAAAACAGGTATCATGGCAATCACCACATGGAACATGGTTCGCTTCATATCAATGGCATCCCGGATATGGCTTCCCTTTTTGGTTACATCCCCTTTCACGGCCAGAAAGGTCTCAAATGCATCGAACGTACGGTTCAGCTTCTCAAACCTGCCCCCTTTTTCAAAATGTGGCCTGGTCTTTTCGATGAGCTTGTGTATCGCTTTCAATATTCTGTGTTTTAAGGGTTATTATCGTTCACATAAGAGATCAGGAAAACTCCTTTTGCATAACATCCAGTCCCTGACGGATGATGGACTGCATTTCGATCTTTGAGGGGCATACAAACTCGCACAAGGCAAAATCTTCGGGTGCCACCTCATATATTCCAAGTTTTTCCATCATATCAATATCATTGATCATGACGGACTTGATCAACTGCATAGGAAAAATATCCATGGGCAGGTACTTTTCATAAAGGCCGGTAATTACAAAGGGCCTTTCGCCACTACGGATATTGGTGTTCAAACGATATTGTTTCCAGGGCATCATGAATGAAAAAAATGTCCTGGAAACACTATACTTATTGAGGGATGGGATTAGCCAGCCAAGAAGTTCAGGCTTATCTCCCTCTGGAATCACCGTTAATTGGTCATCATAAAAACCTATAAACCCATCGGGACGGATCTGTTCGCCCGACAATACATCTCCGCTGATAAAACGCGGGGTCACATCCTTTTCTTTCCTGATGTTCTTTTCTGTAAAGGAGGTAATGTTTGCACCGTTCAACACCCGGTAATAACGCGGATTGAGCACTTCCGACCCGGTATGGGCAACAATTTTGTTGGCATCGTAAATGCCATTCGCAAACAAGCGGCCTATGGCAATGACACCTTGCACACCCAGATACCAGACAACCTCCCCTTTATTGATGGGCTCAATATGGTGGATCTGTATTCCAATATTGCCTGCAGGATGCGGGCCCCTAAAGCTGTGAATCTCTACCCCTTTTGCCTCAGTATATGCTTTTGAAGTGGTTTCATCGGCATGGATGCTCAGGTGCACAGCATCATCCGTGAGCCGGCCAAGCACATCGAGGCCGGTTTGAAACATTTCTTCCTGGCCGTTCACAACAAAATCCATATCGGGCGCCACAGGGACGGTACTAAAGGCTGAAATAAAAATCGAACGGGGTTTTTGATTCTGATTGGCAATCACGGAATAGGGCCGCTGAAGGATATAGGGCCATAATCCGCTTTTAAGCAGTTTTTTGATGATCTGGTCACGCGATTGTTCTGTGGGTGATTCTGCCCCAAAATCAATGTATGCATTCTCCTGGTCGGGTACCAGGCGAACCTCCATGATCCGCCGCTTGGCGCCCCTCACAAGCCGGGTATATGTTCCGCTAACGGGAGAAGTAACCACCACATCCTCGTTGTACTTGTCAAAAAACAGGGGGCTGCCGGCCTTTACCTGTGTTCCTTCTTCCACCAGCATCTTGGGTACAAGTCCGTGAAAATCGGTCGGCTTTATGGCATATTCCGCCGACCGGGGAGGCGTTTGCAATATCTTTTCTGCATCCCCGATCAAAGGAATGTTTAATCCGCGTTTGATCTTGATCACTTTCGACATTTGCGTAAGGTATTTCTTGAACAATGTTCCCCGACAAATTTATAGATATTTTCAAATATAAGAATATCCTTTTGCCACAACGTCATTTTTACTTAGATTTGTATGAGTCATGACGTTATGGCACATAAAAAACAATGATGCATTTTTACTTTTTTTCTTCATTTAAAGCCCGGGCCTGCATGTGCCTGGTCGTTGCCTTAATGACAACAAGCCCTGTATGGCCTGCAAATACAGGTGTTTCCAATAATGATTTTTTTCTGTATGGCGATTTTGTTTATAAAAACAACATCAAAACGGTTTTGTTTAATCAGCAAGGCTTTGAGCTGTCTGACCCATTAATCCGCATGAATTCCGGCGACCGTCTCATCCTTCGTTTTGATGACCTGGACGCCGGTTTTAAACAATATTATTATACCATCATCCATTGCGACGCAAACTGGCAGGTTTCCGAACTAAGGCCTTTCGAATACATTGAAGGCTTTTATGAGGACCTGATCAGGGATTATCGCCACTCCGTCAACACAAGAACGCCCTACACACATTACTGGATGGAATTTCCAAACCAGAACCTTCGTCCGGCAAAATCAGGGAACTATATTTTAAAGGTGTATCTCGACGGCAACCCCGACAACATTGTACTCACCCGCAGGTTTTCGGTTTTCAGGCAACAGGTTACCATTGAAGGTCATGTACAACAGGCAAACCTGGTACGTTACCGGGACAGGAAACAGCAACTGACATTCAACATCAACACCGGACATTATCATATTTCAAACCCCTACCGCGACCTCAAGGTGGTCATCACACAAAACGGCCGCTGGGACAATGCCATCACCGATTTGCCACCAAGGACGATTCGGGGCAATACACTGGTTTACGACCATGAGGAGCTGACTCTGTTTGAAGGCAACAATGAATTCAGGCGTTTCGACATCCGCAGTCTGAGATATTTATCAGAAAGGGTGCAGGACATCCAATCGTCAAGAAGGCACTGGGACGTATTTTTACTGTCCGACAAGCGCCGTACCTACGACAGGTATGTTACGGACGATGATCTGAACGGCCGGTTCCAGGTAATGACCAGTGACGCGCCCAACGACATGCTGGAAAGTGATTATGCCTGGGTACACTTCCACCTGCCAATGCCGGAACCCCTCGAACACGGACACCTTTTTGTGATGGGAGCCCTTACCGACTGGCACTTTTCCGAAGAAAACAAAATGAATTACAATTACGGGGAGAATGCCTATGAACTGAGCCTGCTGCTCAAACAGGGCTATTACAATTACCTGTATGCCTATCTTCCGGACGAGGATGCCGTGGCCGACATTGGTTTTATTGAAGGCAGCCATTCGGTTACCGAAAACGACTACACAATATATGTCTATCACCGGCAACCGGGAGATCTTTACGACCGTTTGATCGGCATTGGCCACATGAACCCGTCTGTTCCAAGGTAAGGTCATCCGGGCCACAAACACAAAGGATCATCCGCCGCTGATCAGGTGGATGACTTTTACGTTGTCCCCGTCGCGGATCACGGTTACGGGATAATCTTCCGGTTTTACCGTTTTGTCATTTATCCTGACCACAAGAAACTTGAAGGTAAAGTTCTTGTGCTTCAATAACTCCCTCACCGAAATACAATCCTTTCCGGGAATCTTATCCGGCTTGTTATTTAACGTAATTTCCATAATCTCTTAGTCACTTCTAAAAACTCTTTCTGGCTTCGTTTTTCAAAAAATCCATGGCTGTTTTTGTGGCCGATTTCTCCAGGTCTGTTTCCAGGAGCTTCTGACTGAGTTCGGTGCCGCTGGCCCCTTCCTCTAAAGATGAAGCCAGTGAATTGATCTGACCCATTGTTTCTTCATATGCCTGGTTGATCAGCTCCCAGGCCCGGGGCGAAATGTACAATTGCTGGGATAGGTTGTGGGTATATTCATCGCGTATGCTTTTGATCAATTGCTTCTGCAACTCACCAGCCGTCCATTCGGGACGGTATACCCGCATGATCAGATTGTTTGGCGATATGCGCTCCAGAAACAGTACCAGGCGTTCGTAAGCCTGCAGGCGCAAAGGCATTGAAATGCGCATGCGGTCAGACATCAAATCCGCATGGCGCCGCCTGTTCTCCTGCTGAAAAAACTCCTTTAAAAGGAACCAGGCCGTGATAAATACCACCACCGAAGGAATGGTATAGCGCAATATATAATAAATATCTCCCATGGATATATGACATTTTTTACAAAGATAATCCCTTTTGGCAAATGGGTTTATTTTGCTAAATTTGCCGCTCGATATTCTTAAATGTCGAAAAATCAAAAACTTAATTATCCTATACATCCACCTGTCATAAACGTAACCATGGTACATTTATCTGATAGAATAAAATCACTTTCTGAGTCCGAAACCCTCGCCATGTCGAGGATGAGTCGTGAATTAAAAGCAGAGGGTCATGATGTGATCAACCTCAGCGTCGGTGAGCCTGACTTTTTCACCCCCGATAACATAAAAGTAGCTGCAAAACAGGCCATTGACGACAATTATTCATTTTATACACCCGTAAATGGTTACCAGGACCTTCGCGAAGCCATTTGCAGCAAGCTGGCCCGCGACAACAAGCTCTCTTATACACCGGACCAGATTGTGGTAAGCACAGGGGCCAAGCAATCGATTGCGAACGCTGTTTTGTGCATGGCCAATCCCGGCGACGAGGTCATTGTTCCCACTCCGTACTGGGTAAGCTACCGGGGAATTGTCAAAATGGCGGAAGCCAGGGCAGTGTACATTAAAGCTGGTATTGAGAATGATTTCAAAATTACCCCACGGCAACTGGAAGATGCCATAACGGACAAAACAAGATTATTCATTTTTTCAAGCCCCTGCAACCCCACCGGATCGGTATATTCGCGTGAAGAGCTCCGGGCCCTGGCCGCTGTATTTGCAAAACACCCGCAAATATTCATCATTGCCGACGAAATTTACGAACACATCAATTTTTCGGGAAAGCACGAGAGCATCGCTCAATTCGAGTCCGTAAAAAATCAGGTCATTCTGGTGAACGGGGTATCCAAAGGCTTTGCCATGACCGGTTGGCGACTCGGATATATGGCTGCCCATGCCGAAATTGCCAGGGCCTGCACCAAGCTCCAGGGCCAGGTAACTTCCGGTACCTCTTCCATTTCACAACGTGCCGCACTGGCCGCCATGGAAACCGACCCCGGTCATACAAAGGCCATGCTTGAAAAATTCAGGGAGCGCCGCGACCTGGTGATCCGGTTGCTGGACGATATCCCCGGAACCACCACCAATACCCCACAGGGGGCATTTTACCTGTTCATCAATGTTAAACCTTATTTTGGTAAATCAGACGGGAACCAAAACATCCGGGATGCCAATGATTTTTGCATGTACCTGTTAAAAAAAGCACACATTGCCATGGTCCCGGGTGGCGCCTTCGGCGACGATGAATGTGTAAGATTGTCCTATGCTACTTCTAATGAATTACTTATCGAAGCGTTACAAAGGATGAAAAAAGCCCTATCGCAACTAAAATAAATAGGGTATACAAGGCGTTCCTTTTTTATATTCACCAGCACTCTTTACATGACAGATAAAAATACGATTACTCGCCTGTTTCATTCCTTCGAAGGTAAAAAGCTGTTGATCATTGGTGATGTGATGATCGATGCTTACCTGTGGGGGAGTGTTGATCGTGTATCGCCCGAAGCACCCGTTCCCATCGTCACACTCAACAAACGGGAAAGTCGCCTTGGCGGTGCGGCCAACGTAGCGTTGAACATACAAAACCTGGGTGGCATTCCTGTACTGTGTTCTGTGATCGGGAATGACAGCAAGGGCGATTTGTTCAGGGAGCTGCTCGAAGAAGAGAATCTGACCAACGAGGGCATCATCACCAGCGAAGACCGGATGACCACTGTGAAATTCCGTGTGTTTGGAAACAATGTGCAAATGTTGCGTGTGGATGAAGAAATGGCTAATCCCCTTCGGGAGGAGGAATCGGCCGGTTTGCTGAAAAAGGTGAAAAACCTTCTGGACACCAATGGCATCGATGCGATTGTGTTTGAAGATTACGACAAGGGCGTCATTTCACCCGCATTGATAGAAAATGTGCTGAAACTGGCCAGGACCCATGATGTGCCCATTGTGGTGGACCCAAAAAAGAAAAATTTCTCTTTATATCATGGTGTTACACTGATTAAGCCAAACCTGAAAGAGCTCCGGGAGGGGCTGAACCTGAATGGGGAACTCGTTGAACCCGAACAAATACACAAAGCCGTTCTGGCACTGCAGGATAAACTACAGGTGGAAACCGTGCTGGCGACCCTCTCCGACAAAGGCATTTATTACAGCCGCCGCAATGCCAATGGAGACAGGGAGTCCGGAGCCATCCCGGCCTATATTCGTGACGTGGCCGATGTATCCGGCGCCGGCGACACGGTCATCAGCCTGGCCGCTCTTTGTGTGGCCGCCGGTGCCCCGGTAGAGCTTATGGCCAGGATCTGCAATCTTGGGGGCGGACTGGTATGCGAGCTTGTAGGCGTAGTCCCTGTAAACAAAGACAAATTGTTGTTTGAAGCGCTGAGGAAATTCTGTCAGCATTAGTACATCTGCGCGGGTAAACGCCATGAAAAACAAAGACCTTGCCGGTTTCCGCAAAGAATATGCAATGGCCTCACTCGACCTGGCCAAGGTTCCTGCCGACCCCATCCTCCTTTTTAATCGTTGGCTCGATGAGGCCATTAGGCAAGCGCTCCCGGAGCCCAATGCCATGACCCTGGCCACGATTACTCCCGGCGGCAGGCCGGCAGCCCGGGTGGTCCTGCTTAAAGAAGTGGATAACGGCTCTTTTGTCTTTTATACGAATTATAATAGCCAGAAAGGCCTTGACTTGAAAGACAATCCCCAGGCAGCCCTGGTATTTTTGTGGCTTGAATTGCAGCGGCAGGTAAGGGTCAGCGGACGAGTTGACAAGGTCGACAGTGCCACATCCGATGCATATTTTGCTTCCCGGCCAAGGCAGAGCCAGATCGGGGCCGTGGTGTCACCGCAAAGTCAGCCCATTAAAAGTCGCAAAGCACTGGAACAGGAATTTGAAGCCTTACAGTCGCGTACAAAAGAACAGGTAATTCAACGGCCAGCCCACTGGGGCGGTTACCGTTTAATGCCCGACAGCATAGAGTTCTGGCAGGGACGGGAAAGCCGCCTGCACGACAGGATACTTTACACAATGAAAAACGCTTCCTGGGAAATCCGTTGCCTGGCGCCCTGACCTGCTGAAATTCTTTTGTTTGTCCGGATAAAATAAGCCGCCTGCCTTTTACGTTCATTAAGCCCAATATCAGAACAAGTACGTGCTATTGTGAATACTACAAGCATTTTCAGGATCGTAGCCATCTTATGCGGCCTCCTTATCCTGTTTCCGGGTGAAGCCCAGGCCCAGCGCAGAGATCGCGGGTTCAGGTTTCAGAACCGGCTTGAGCATGACCACAGGGCTTATCATTTTGGCTTTTCACTGGGGATAAATACCATGAACTATGCGCTCAGGCCCGCAGAAAACCTAAGAGGGGTCTATGGATTTGAGTATGTTTTGCCCGAACACGATTACGGCTTCCATATCGGCATTGTATCCAACCTGAAACTATCCAAACATCTGGACTTGCGCTTTATTCCCACCATTGCATTCGGCGATCGTTACCTTGAATACTACCAGCCGGGTAACTGGGAAGGAGATGGCAGGCCCAGGGGCGGAAAACAGGACCTTGAAGCCACCATACTCGAATTTCCCCTGCACCTGAAATTCAAATCAGTCCGAATGATCAACACCAGGGCCTATGTGATCGGCGGGTTGAAATACACACACGATCTGGCATCCATTGAGCTGGGGGTGGGGGAAGATATCCTGGCAAGGGTAGCAAGGAATGATGTTCATTATGAGTTTGGCGTGGGGTTTGACCACTATTTCTATTACTTCAAGTTTTCTACCGAAGTCAAAGCATCTTTCGGTTTAACAAACCTGATCAGGGAAGGCGAAGCAGGCCAGCAATACTTCAATTCCATCGACCGCCTGAATGCCCGAAGCATCATGGTCTCCTTTACTTTTGAATAAAACCCCCGGTTTTACAATAAAAATCCCAGGTCACAATACCGGCCGCCACCGAAACATTCAGGGAATGTTTGGTCCCGAATTGAGGGATTTCCAGGCAAAGGTCACATAAGGCAAGCACCTCATCATCCACACCCTTTACCTCATTCCCAAAAACCAGGGCATATTTTATTTCCTTGCGTGGCTGAAAATTTTTCAGGTCCAGGCTATTTGTGGCCTGTTCCAGGGCAATGACCGTATAATGCGCCTTTTTTAATTGCCGGATGGCATCGGCGGTCTTCTCGAAATATTTCCAGGCTACTGATTCTGTGGCCCCAAGAGCGGTTTTATGGATCTCCCGGTGTGGCGGAGTGCCTGTGAGCCCGCACAGCACAATCCCTTCAAGTAAGAAGGCATCGGCCGTGCGGAACACCGAACCCGTATTTACCATGCTGCGAATGTTATCGAGCACAAGCACCACAGGGATTTTGTCTGCCGCCCTGAACAGCTCCGGTGTTTTACGCCCCAATTCATCCATCTTCCGTTTACGCATATTAAACCTCCCCCATCAGTTCTTTTACCAGCTGCCTGGTCCCGGTACCGGCCCTTTCCTTAATAAATCGCACCCCCGGAATATATCCGACATTTATTTCACCAGGATCGATCAGGTAAATGGGTGTGCCCGGCAGCACATAACTTACCAGGCCCGCGGCAGGATACACATTCAGCGAAGTGCCGATAATTACATAGATATCGGCCGTGCCCGAAAGTTCAGCCGCCGCCGGGATCATTTCCACCGGCTCTCCAAACCAAACGATATGCGGACGCAGCTGTGACCCCTTTTCACATTTGTCACCCGCTTTCAGTTCCCAGCCGTCCAGATCATATATCAGGCTTTCATCCACCGAAGAACGCACCTTTTTAAGCTCCCCGTGCAGGTGCATCACCTGGCTGGAACCTGCCCGCTCATGCAAATCATCCACATTCTGGGTAATGATATGCACGTCAAAGGCTTTTTCCAGTTCCACCAGGGCATAATGGGCATCATTGGGCTCCACCTCATAGAGCTGTTTCCTTCGCTGGTTATAAAATTCCAATACCAGGTCGCGGTTGCGCTCCCAGGCCTCCGGTGTGGCGACCTCCATGATATCATATTCCTCCCACAAACCTCCGCTGTCGCGAAAGGTTTTGATGCCACTCTCAGCACTGATGCCGGCGCCGCTTAATACAACAATTCTTTTTTTTAACATATGCCGTTGTTTTTGACGGGTACATACATGATGACCCATACAAAAATAAAAAAAATATCCCCACCCCTTGTAAT
>PXAA01000110.1 GCA_003567205.1 Bacteroidales bacterium | reverse complement strand
TGGATAATCTGCAAAAGAAAAACGGGGTAGGTTTGATGGGATCCGGTTTGGGTGGCCCAGTGCATATAAAATGGGTTGTTTCATATCGGGCAAACCCATTTGGGCTTTCATATTGCCGTCTTCGAACTGAACAATGGAATGTATTACAGACTGGGGATGCATGATGACCTCAATTTGTTCCGGGCTCAGGCCGAAAAGCCATCTTGCCGCCATCACTTCCAGACCTTTGTTCATCATGGTGGCTGAGTCAATACTGATTTTGTCACCCATATCCCAATTGGGATGCATCAAGGCTTGTTTCCTGGTCACTCTGGAGAGTTGTTGCCTGTTCATTCCCCTGAAGGGTCCACCACTGGCAGTCAGGTATATCTTTTCTGCAGGGTTTCCGGTTTCACCTGCAAGGCACTGAAAAATGGCTGAATGCTCTGAATCAACAGGAACTATATCAACTCCTTGCTCTTTGGCCATTTTGATAATGCTGCGGCCAGCTACAACGAGGGTTTCTTTGTTGGCCAGCAGGATTTTCTTTTTATACCGGATGGCATTAATTGTAGGGATCATGCCCGAAATACCCACCAGGGCAGTAAGCACAATGTCCGCTACATCATGTGATACAATATCTTCAATGGCGGCAGATCCGGCATAAACTTTTACCGGCAAGTGCGACAGGGCGGTATACACTTCTTTATACAGATCTTCATTTCCGATGACAACGGCTTGTGGTCTGTGCTGCAAAGCTTGCTCAATCAGCAGGCCTGCATTGTGCTGTGCAGTAAGTACGGTGGCAGAAAACAACGCCTTATTGTCAGCGATCACTTCCAGTGTTTGTTTACCGATTGAACCTGTAGATCCGAGTATGGCTATTTTTTTCGGCACGGGACTTGTTATTCGAATGAAATATAATCGGCGGGATTTACAGGGTTGCCACTAAACCAGAGCTCGAAATGAAGATGTGTACCCGTTGAATACAAACCGGTATCCCCGATAATGGCAATGGCTTCGCCGGCTTCTACAAGCTGGCCCTGTTGTTTTAACAGGCTGCTGTTGTGTTTATAAATGGATATTATATTATTGTCGTGCTGTATGCCAATGGTGTAGCCTGTTTCTATGGTCCATGCAGATAAAATCACTGTACCGTCCAGTGTGGCTTTTATGATGGCATCATGATCGGCTACAATGTCCACTCCGTAATGCCCCTCCCCGGGACTGAAACGGCTGCTGATTATTCCATTCAGAGGTGTAAAAAAGGAAATATGAATGGCCTGCTGAACAGCTTGGCCTTCTCCTGCGGCCATGTAATAATTATCCAGTTGCGCCATTTGTTCTATCTCTGCGCGCAACAGGGAATCTTCCCTGGAGCGGGGCAGTTCATCAAATGTAACGGCCTCCGGATCCTTGACCTCATCTGGAATATCTTCAATAAGATCCCTGCCTTCAACAATGTTGCGGATGTTCATTATGTAGAGATCTTTTTGGCGCAGGTCTCTTTCCAGTGAATCTGTCCTGAGCGACAACTCCCTTAGAACCTGGCGTGTATTGAAGTCAGCATAGCCCGGGATATATTCTTTCAGGGGGGTAAAGGCAATGAGGTAAATGGTGGCCACAATCAGAAAAATGCTTGCCGTGCCCACAAATAAAAAAACATTAAATCTCGTAAAAGGTAGACTGAGCTTTTCCTCCAGGGTATCATTGTTCATGATCACCAGACGGTACTTGTGATGCAGTTTTTTTAAAAAACCCTTATTCTTTTTTTCTTTGTCCATTGAATTTGTTGTAATTGCCCTGAAGCAATGCAAAAGTAAACAATTTCGCACTTTTTGCCTTTGTATTTTAGATAATATTTTCCTTATTTGGGAGTTATACTTGTGATATTTTAAGTGATTTACATGCGCCTTTCTAATAACAGGTTTTCCAGGGCCGGATTATTGCTGGTTGCTGTCATGGTTTTATCCATGCTTGTGAGTTGTTCTGCACAAAAAAATTCCTGGGTTAACCGGACATACCATACTGTTAATGCCAAGTATAATGGTTTTTTTAATGCCCGTGAAAGCTATAGAGAGGGTGTTAAACGCCTTTCCGGGTTACACACCGACAACTATGATCAGATCCTTTCCATATTTCGTTACGGTGACGAACAGGACGCGGGTGCCGTTGGGGGAAATATGGACATTACTTATGAAAAAGCCAGCCTGGTAATTCGACGCCATTCAATGAATATTCGTGGGGAGGAATACAACAAATGGATTGACGAATCCTACTTTTTGATTGCCCGGTCACACTTTTTTAAAAGGGATTATACCCTGGCTATCCTCACCTTTGAATACATCATCAGGCAATACGACACGCAGCGCAGCTTTGATTCCAAGGTATGGATTGCCAAGGCATATAACCAGCAAGAAAGATTTGAACAGGCATTACGCATGCTGGAGATGCTGGAAAATCACTACCGCGAAGGATTATTACGCGATGAAACCGTGGCTCTGTTCAGAAAGGCTTATGCAGACCATTATATCCGCCAGGGAAACTACATGAGGGCCGCTGCGGAACTTGAGAAGGGCATTGCCTATGAAGGTACCCGCCGCGAACGTTCTCGTCTGACCTTTATTCAGGCACAATTGTACCATCATTCGGGGCAATATGCCCAAGCCCAGCAAACCTATCAAAAAGTTCTGGAAATGCGTCCTGATGCATCCATGGCATTCCAGGCGCGGATTGGCATGGCCCTTGCTTATGATCCTTCAGTTGGCGGCATCGATTTTATACGCCGGGAACTGATGGAGATGTTGTCGGAAGATCGGAACAGGAATTATTATGACCAGGTATATTATGCCCTTGCACAATTGTATATGCGTGAAAATAATGAAAATGAGGCTGTAAAAATGTATAAGCGTTCGGCGGAAGTGAGTGAAGATAACAACATACAAAAGGGCTTGTCTTTTTTACGCCTGGGGGAAATATTCTTCGAACATCCTGATTACCAGAAAGCCAACATGTTTTATGACAGTGCAACAACTTTCCTGCCTCGTAGTTATGCTAATTACGACGAGATCAGGGCCAGGCAGCAGATTCTTTCGGGTTTGGCTCAATTAAGCCGGGTCATTGCCCATGAGGACAGCTTGCAGCGTCTTGCAAGCCTCACACCAGAGCAACAAATTGCCGCAGTCGATGTCCTTATTGCCGATTTGCGTGAACAGGATGCACTCCGTGAGGAAGCCGAGAGGGAAAGGATGCAGGCCATGCGTGAGGCAGGTCAGACAGCCAGGCAAACACGGGGAATGACCGGGGGCGACAGAGCATGGTATTTTTATAATCCTACGGCTGTCAGCAACGGTGAAATGGAGTTTTTCGGTCGTTTTGGCGAAAGACCGCTTGAAGATCTTTGGCGCATAAGCAATAAGCAAATGATGGCAGGGGATTTTGGCATGGACCTTACGGGATATGACGACATGGAAATCGAAGAGGATACCCTCGAGCTTGATGAGTATGACAGGGATACCTATCTGCGCAATATCCCCAACACCGAAGAGCAGATGCAGTCCTCCAAAAACCGCCAGATGCAGGCCTATTTCAATACGGCAATGATTTTCAGGGATCAGCTTCAGGACTTTGGCAACGCCATCAGCATACTGGAAACCCTGTTGAATGATTTTCCGGGCAGCGAGCGGGAGCTGCCTGCCTTATACTATCTGTATTACCTGCATCGCGGAAAAAATGATTATTCTGCTGCCGAAACGGTGAAAAACAATTTATTGAGGCTTTACCCAGACAGCGAATATGCCAAAATCATCGGAGATCCGGATTATGCTGAAAATGTAAGAAAACGACTCAACCTGGCCGGTGAACTCTACAGGGAGAGCTATGATGCTTTCTTTTCAGGCCGCTATGATGTGATCAGCAAAAACAGACAGGCCCTGGATACATTGGAGGCAACGCGTGAACTGCAGGCCCGTTTTGCTTATCTGCATGCGATGGCTCTGGGAAAAACAGACGAACAGGAAGAATTCATGACGGAGTTGCAGCATATAATCGATACATACGAAGACACCCCGGTCCACGAACCGGCGACCATTCTTCTTGCCTCGCTGAATGCATCGGATGCCGGTCTGGGGTCAGGCGAACCGTCGGGTGATCCAGCAGTCAGAATAAGGGATCGTGCCCCCATTGATACACCTTTCGCCTTTTCACCCGATGCAGCACACTTTTTTGTATTTGTTGTCAATACAGAAGAAATTGACCCCGCAAGGCTCAATAATACAATTTCGGCCTTTAATGTTGAATCCTATGCCGAAAGCAACTTATCCGTCAGCAATATTTACTATCAGGGGAACCAACATCTGATCACGGTCACAAATTTTCCGGGAATAGATGCAGGCATGCAATACTTCGAGGCCTTGATGCAATCGGAAAACATTGCGCCGTTGGATGATGAGCATGTTGTTGGATTCATTATTTCGGTGGATAACTATCCTTTGTTTTATCAGGAAAAAGAACTGAAGGCATATCGCCACTTCTTCGATTATTATTATCTGGATATCTAAAACGTTTGATTAAAGGTTTTTTTTTACTTTTGCCTTTTATCATTCACTTAAACAAAAAAACAGAAGCGTAATGGCCAAAGAAAAAGAAAAAGATCATACCGCCATAAACCTGATCGGTTCAGGAACCAACATCAAGGGCGAGATTAACTCAAAGGGAGATATACGTGTCGATGGCAAAATTATTGGCGAAGTTCGTACCAGGGGGAAAATCGTTGTTGGAGAAACCGGAATTATCGAAGGCGAAATATATTGTGTGAATGCGGATATTTCCGGCAGGACAGAAGGCAAGGCAGATGTATCGGAACTACTGACGCTGACAGCTTCTGCTGTCTTTCGAGGGGATATCATCACCAATAAGTTATCCATTGAACCGGGATCACGTTTTTCAGGTACCTGTTCTATGGAAAAAGAATCGGCAGAACAAAAAACCCAGGTTAGTGAGGACAAAAAAAACTAAGCAGCTTATTTTGGAAGCATAACATGGCAATTAACCTGACTTCCTTTACAAAACAGTTGACAGTTTTTGCCGTATTGTTATTTATTATATACGGCTTGTTCACCCTTTTGGTTCCTGGTCGCTTCATTCCCTTTCTAAACTGGGCCATACCCCCGTTTTTTTATTTGGTGGTACTGTTTTCAAAACTTTTGCTCAAACTGATGACAGGAGGGGAGATCAGACGCTTTGGCACCCACTTCATTTCAATAACCGTGTTTCGTTTTTTGCTTTATATAGGGGTGTTGTTGGCTTATTCTTTTGTGTTTCCGGAAGATGCCATTTCATTCATTATTACTTTTTTTGTTTTCTATTTTGCCTTTACCTTGTTTGAGGTATCTTTCTTATATCGTGAATTGAAGAACAGATGATTACTATCAAGCATGCAGTCAGTGCAACGGCCATTATGGTGCTGCTCCATTTTCCTTCTGCAGGCTTGTTGGCAACAGAACAAAATGTTGACAACAATCCCCGAAACGACATGCATGCATTTGATGCCAGAAAGCTCATTGTAGACCATGTGCTCGACAGTTATGACTGGCATTTGTTTGATATTGGCCAAAGGGCATTCTCACTTCCCCTTCCGGTGATCCTGCTGTACGAGGGAAGCTTGTATGTATTTTCAAGCAAACGTTTTGACCATGGCTATGCCAGCCATAAAAGTTTCCGGATTGCTTCAGAGGGACCAAGAAAGGGTCGGGCGATCCGTGTCCTGGATGATGGTGTAACTCCTGACCCTCACGCATCTGTAATATATGATTTCTCCATAACCAAAAACGTGGTGGCCGTGTTTTTCGCCTCTGCATTGCTTTGTTTTATTTTTATCAGGGTAGGTAAGAGATACCGCGAAGGCGGTATATATGCAACTCCAAAAGGTATGCCGTCATTCTTTGAACCACTGATCCTTTTTGTCAGGGACCAGATTGCCATTCTGGCCATTGGTCCGGATAAATACAGGCCATTTATGCCATATCTGCTGACCGTATTCTTTTTTATTTTCCTGAACAATCTTCTGGGTTTGGTACCTTTTTTCCCGGGGGGGGCCAATGTTACGGGAAACATCAGCGTTACTTTTGTGTTGGCCATGTTCACTTTTTTTACCACCCACTGGTTCGCCAACAAGGTGTATTGGCAACATATGTTCAATATGCCAGGTGTTCCCTTGTTTTTGAAATTTCCCATACCTATTCTGCCGGCCATTGAAATAGTCGGGGCCTTTATAAAACCTTTTGTGTTGATGGTCAGGTTGTTTGCCAATATTACCGCCGGTCATATGGTAATCCTGAGCCTCACATCCCTGGTTTTTGTGCTGGGGTCGGTGAGTCTTGCCATGGGATATGCCATTTCGCCTTTGACGGTAATCTTTTTGATATTTTTGAATTTTCTGAAAATACTTGTGGCCTTTTTACAGGCATATATCTTTACTCTGTTTAGTGCGTTCTTTTTTGGTATGGCCGTACCAAAAGCGGATCACTGATATTATAAACCTAAATCTACAAACATGACTACTTTATTTGTATTGCTTAACAGTGTGGATATCGCGCACGAATGGATGAAGCTGGGTGCTGCTTTCACTGCCGTAATAGCGGTATTTGGCGCCGCCTATGGTATTTCATTGATCGCAAGGAGCGCCATTGACAATATCGCACGGCAGCCCGAAGCCGGAAACGACCTCCGTTCTTCAATGATAGTTTCTGCCGCGCTTATAGAGGGGATCACCTTTTTCGCACTGGTGATCATTTTGCTGACGCTTTTCGTATAGCGTTAAATTGCCTGGCTTTTGGCCGGTGATCCTGATGAAAAATGAATGATCTGTTATGATCATTTTGGTTTGGTATTTTACATGTAGTATTCAAAATGTTTGAGTTATGGAACTATTAATGCCTGGTCTGGGCCTTATTTTCTGGATGACCGTATCATTTGGATTTGTATTGCTCATATTGAAAAAATATGCCTGGAAGCCCATATTGCATGTGCTTAATCAGCGCGAAAAACATCTGGCCAAATCATTCAGCGATGCCAAACGTATTGAATACGAAATGTCACAGCTCTCTGTAATAAAAAGTACCCGCCTTGCAGAAGCAGAGAAATTATGCCAGGAAATGACGGCAAAAGCCCGTTCAAATGCCGAAAAGATCATAGAGGAAGCCAAACAGAAAGCCAGGGAAGAAGCCCTTGTTATATCCGAAAAAGCCGACGAAATGGTGGAAGCTTATAAAAAACAGGCCATGCTCGAGATCAGGGGACAGCTGTCATCACTTTCGCTTGACATTGCCGAAAAAGTTTTGCAGGAGGAATTTAGTGACAGGAACAGAAATGCCCGATATGTAAATAAATTGCTCGAAAAGGTGGTGGCCAATTAGTTCCGGAAACCTTGATACCCTAAATCACATGCCACAGCAAAGATACATCCTGAACAAGCGCTATGCCAGGGCATTGCTATCTCTTGCCGAAGAAAACAATATCCTGGAACGGTCTTACAAGGATATGCAAATGATACATGATGTGTTCAGGCAAAATAAATCGCTGGTGATACTGCTCAAGAGTCCGGTGATCCGGATCTCCAAGAAACAAAATGTGGTATCGCAGCTTTTTAAAAACCAGGTTCATCCGCTGATTCTACGATATATGCTGATCATTGTGCGTAAACAGCGTGGCAATATGCTCGAGGGCATATCCGGTGCCTATTTGCGTGTTTACAAAGAATACCTCGGAATTGAGCAGGTCAGGCTTACCACTGCCGTACCAGTGGATGATTCAGTGCGGGCCCGTGCACTGGAGGCTGCCCGGAAAATCACCCCTCATGAAATAGAATTTGAAGAAACACTGGACCCGGACATCATTGGCGGATTTATCCTCAACCTGGGTGACAAACAATACAATGCAAGTGTAAAACATCGCATGCAGCGCATCAGAAAACATTTGCAGAACCATTAATTAAAACCGGCAATATGCCTGACATAAAACCATCAGAAATATCGGCCATTCTGCGACAGGAAATGGCTGGATTTAACCTGGAAACAGAACTGGAAGAAACCGGTACTGTATTGCAGGTAGGGGATGGTATTGCCCGTATCTACGGACTGAGCAATGCATGGTCGGGTGAAATGATCAGTTGCAATGACGAAGAGATGACAGGGGTGGTACTGAACCTGGAAGAGGATAATGCAGGGATTGTATTGCTGGGCGAGGCACGCAATCTTAGGGAGGGCGATATAGTAAAACGGACCGGTCGCATTGTATCGGTCAAAGTGGGGGAGACGCTGTTGGGCCGTGTAGTGAATACATTGGGTCAACCCATTGACGGCAAAGGAAAGATCGATGGTCCGCTGTATGAAATGCCCCTGGAGCGTAAAGCCCCTGGTGTAATTTATCGCCAACCGGTTAACGAGCCCCTGCAAACAGGAATAAAGGCGATCGATGCGATGATTCCCATAGGCAGGGGGCAGCGAGAGCTTATTATCGGGGACCGGCAAACCGGGAAAACTGCCATTGCCGTGGATACCATCATTAGCCAGCGCGAATTTTACGAAAAAGGTGAACCGGTTTATTGTGTATATGTGGCCATAGGTCAGAAAGGCTCCACCGTGGCAAACATTGTGGAACAACTCGAAAAACATGGGGCCATGTCCTATACAGTGGTGGTTGCCGCATCGGCCAGTGAACCGGCAGCCATGCAGTTTTTTGCACCATTTACCGGGGCAGCCATTGGTGAGTTTTTTCGCGATACCGGACGTCATGCCCTGGTTATTTACGATGACCTCTCGAAACAAGCGGTTTCATACAGGGAGGTATCCTTATTATTGAGACGCCCTCCGGGAAGGGAAGCATATCCCGGTGATATATTCTACCTTCACTCGCGTTTGCTTGAGCGTGCTGCAAAGATTATCTTCTCCGACGATATTGCACGTAAGATGAATGATATTCCCGACACCATTAAAGATATGGTGAAGGGGGGTGGTTCGCTCACCGCACTGCCCATTGTGGAAACCCAGGCAGGCGATGTTTCGGCTTATATCCCCACCAATGTGATTTCCATCACCGATGGCCAGATATTTCTTGAGTCGAACCTTTTTAACGCTGGTGTAAGGCCGGCAATCAACGTAGGGGTCTCTGTGAGCCGTGTGGGCGGAAACGCCCAGATGAAAGCCATGAAGAAGGTGGCGGGTACCTTAAAGATTGACCAGGCCCAATATCGCGAACTGGAAGCATTTGCCAAATTCGGATCCGATCTGGATCCGGTTACAAAAGCAGTACTCGATAAAGGAGCGCGGAATATGGAAATTCTTAAACAGGGGCAGTTCCACCCGGTCCCGGTTGAAGAACAGGTCGTAATACTTTATTGTGGTACAAAGGGACTGCTTATGGATATCCCCATTGTTAAAATACAGCAATTTGAAAATGAATTGATCAAATCATTACGGGAAAAACAACCCAAACTGCTGGCCCGCATTAAAGAAGGACAATGGGATGAGGAGAGTATCCGGGTGATCAATCAAGCTGTCGGTGAGCTTAAGACTGATTTTCAAAGCCACACAATTGAAACTTCCGGCTCAGTTTAAGCGGGTTTAATATTGCGCCATGCCAAGCCTGAAAGAAATACGTACAAGAATTGCTTCAGTCCGGTCAACACGGAAGATTACCAGCGCAATGAAAATGGTGGCTGCCTCCAGGCTTCGCAGGGTACAGAACCATATTGTGCATCTGCGTCAATATTCATTGATATTAAAAGAGATTTTAAATGATGTTATGCACCATGTACCCCCGTCAGGACACAGTGTATACATGCAAGAGCGTGATACAAAAGACGTGCTGGTAATCAGCATTGGGTCAAATAAAGGCCTCTGCGGCACCTACAACGCCTTTCTGATTAAGCATACGCTCAAGGAATTGTATGCACTTCGTGAAGAAGGCTATGAGGTGAAGTTGATGGTTATTGGGAAAAAGATCGAACGTTTTTTTGCCAAACGGGAATTTGAACAGATTTCTCCCGATCATGATATACTGGAAAAACCTGATTATGAAACCGCATCCCGTTTTGCCGGTCAAATCATGGACCTTTATCTCCGGGAGAATCTCAGCCGGGTTGTAATAGTATATAACCGCTTTAAAAATGCTGTTGTACATGAACTGACCACAGAACAGGTATTGCCCGTTTCAGGAGAGCTAATGGTGGTGGATGAAGAAACGGATTATGAGTTTGCCGATGAATTTCCGCTCATCCTGGAACCTACCAGGACAGAGGCGGTTGAATACATGACCAGGCAATACATTTATTACAACCATTTCCGCATTTTGCTCGAAGCCTCTGCTTCCGAAAATGGCAGCCGGATGACTGCCATGCACACAGCCACCGATAACGCCGACGAAATGCTTAAGAGCCTGACCCTTTCGTACAATAAGGCCCGCCAGGCTTCAGTAACCCGTGAACTGTTGGATATTGTCGGCGGGTCAACGCGTACCGGAAGCTAATGCTATTTTATTGCTTTTCAACGTGTTTTTGCCGGATGATCTCAGCGGCAATGCTGATGGCAATTTCTTCAGGGGTCTCGCTCTTAATGGAGATGCCCATTGGTGCATTTACACGCTGCAATTTTTCCTGGCTGACCCCCTTGGCCAGGAGGTTTGAAAAGATCTTCTGAACTTTCTTTTTGCTGCCGATCATGCCCAGGTATTTTAGTGGCAATGCAAGCATTTGTTCAAGAATATCCTGATCAGTGGCATGCGACACGGTCATGATGCAAACGCGTGCGGTTTCCGGATGGCGAATGTGCGCGGCAGCTTCCCGGTAATCAATCGTTTTTTTATCATGTGCAAATGTGTTTTTTTGCATGGTAACAAGGTGTTCCCGGTCGTCCAGCACCACCACCCTATAGCCAAGCATGCAAAAAATCTGGCTCATGGGAATGCTTATATGTCCGCCACCGAAAATGTACAAGGTATCCGGCGGGGATAATTTTTCAGCATAATGCCAGTCATCAGCTGCCGGTTCATTCATCCCTGCAAATGGTTGTCCGTTATTCGTTTGAAAGTACAGTCCCTCAGACGACAATTCGAGTATGCCTTCCATCTCTTTTTTCTGCGCCTGTATCAGGGATCGGATCTTATCAAGCTCTGGCATGGCCAGGGGGATAAATGCATGTAGTTGTTCGCCTGCACATATAAGTCCGGATGCATCCTTTCCTGCTTTGGCAGCATGTACCTGCTTTTTGATGAATGGCTTTGATCCGGGTTCCTGAAGTTTTTCGCGGGCAAGGTCCACCATGGCATACTCCATGTGTCCGCCACCAATGGATCCGGCGCATGTACCATCGGAAGCAACCACCATTTTAAAACCTTTTTTCCCGGGGCTGCTTCCTTTTACATCAATCACTACGATGAGCATGACTGGTTCATTGTCCGACAGCCTTTTCTCAATAAAATGCCATATTGTCGTCATAACTTGTCTTGTTTTTTTCTGCACCTTATCCCTGTAAATATAGATAATTCTTGGAAAGAATGTGAAAAAAAAAGCTATCTTTAAGGCCTTACTAAATCCGGTATTATGGACCATATTGATGCGATAAAAAAACTTTCTTTACAATACAGGGACTACACAGCAGAAAACCTTTCAAAACTGGTTCGTTGCAAGTCTTTGAGCATGCACGAGGAACAAGTACAGCAAGAACTGATCAGGCAGATGCAGAAAGCTGGTTTTGATGAAGTACGCATGGATAAGCTGGGAAATGTTATCGGCAGGATAGGCTATGGTAAGCGGGTATTGGCATTTGATGCACATATGGATACAGTGGATCTGGGCAATCCCGGTGACTGGGATTTTGATCCCCTTGGTGGGGCCATTGCGGATGGACATGTGCACGGAAGAGGCAGTGTAGATCAGAAGGGTGGAGCGGCATCTTTTGTGACGGCCGGACGGATCCTTAAAGAACTGGCCATTGACAGGGACCTGACAATTTATTTCGTTGGCAGTGTGATGGAAGAAGACTGTGACGGCTTATGCTGGAAATACCTTGTTGAAGAAGAGGGCATTCGACCCGATTTGGTTGTGGTAACTGAGCCTACAAACCTGAACATATATCGTGGACAGCGGGGCAGAATGGAAATGCAGGTCTCTTTCTACGGCTTGTCTTGCCACGGATCGGCCCCCGAGCGGGGAATCAATGCCATTTATATGGCCTCAAAAGTGTCCCTGGAGATAGAAAAATTAAACGAAAAGCTTCCGGCCAATGATTTTCTGGGCAAGGGTTCGATTACGATCTCCGAGATTGCATCAAAAAGCCCGTCGTTGTGTGCTGTGGCAGATTTTGCCAGGCTGCACCTCGATCGTCGCCTGACGTGGGGCGAAACCAGGGAAACAGCCCTAAATGAAATCAAAAAGCTGATCGAAGGGATGAAGGCAACGGTGGAAGTACTTCATTATGAAGGACGTTCATTCACCGGCCATTCCTATGGGATGGAAAAGTATTATCCCACCTGGCTAATCCCTGAGTCTCATGAGGTGATTCAGAAAGGGGCGGAGGTATATACCGGATTGTTTGGCCAAAAACCGCTGGTGGATAAATGGACATTCTCAACCAATGGAGTCAGTATCAATGGCTTGTATGGTATTCCTGTGATTGGTCTTGGGCCCGGAAACGAGGTGCTTGCCCATGCGCCCAACGAAAAAGTACCCATCGACCACCTGGAAAAGGCAACGGCCTTTTATGCCGCCCTTGCCAGCACTTTTTAAGTAATGCCCCTGTTTTTGTTTTAATACACTTATTATGATGCGAATGGAGATGATTTCAGAAATTGAAGAGATACAACAAATACAGACAGGCTTGTTTTCAAAAGACTTTCTGCTGACCTGGGAGAAAAGTGATGCTGATCTGCTGATGATACTCAAAGTTGCCGGTGTATTGAAGCAGATGCGCGATAGCAATATATCCCCCCGGGTTTTTGATACGGGATTGGCTGTGTCAAATTTCCGTGACAAATCAACACGAACCCGTTTTTCCTTTGCTTCCGCCTGCAATCTGCTGGGTTTAAGTGTACAGGACCTCGATGAGGAAAAATCACAGATATCACATGGTGAAACAGTAAGGGAGACGGCCGCCATGATCTCATTTTTGTCTGATTTTATAGGGATTCGTGATGATATTTTTATAGGAGAGGGCAACCGTTATATGCGCGAAGTGGCCGCTTCGCTTGACGAGAGCTTTCGCGAGGGTATATTGCCTGTGCGTCCCGGTGTAATCAATCTCCAGTGCGACATGGACCATCCTACCCAGTCAATGGCAGATCTGATGCACCTGAAACAGGTTTATGGTTCACTGGAAGCATTGCGGGGCAAAAAGATTGTAATGAGCTGGGCTTATTCGCCAAGTTATGGTAAACCCC